>CACEWE010000023.1 GCA_902563055.1 uncultured Gammaproteobacteria bacterium
GTGAATAGTGCCCAAAATGCTGCAACAGTCAATGGTCAAGATATCTCAAAGATCAGCTTGGATCAGGCGGTGCAACGTGAAAAAGCAGCCCAAGCCCGCCCATTTACCCCGCAAGAACAAAAAGCACTAAAGACTCAGTTGTTAAATGGTATGATAGAGCAAAAGCTTTACCAAGATTTAGCCGAGCAGTTTAAATTAACAGCGCCGCTATTAGCTGTTGATGAGCAAATCGAACAAATGCCCGCATTTCAGTCAGGTGGTTCCTTTTCCAATGCCCAAATGCAATATGTTTTACAACAACTTGGCTATACCGTTGGGACGGTTCGAGCACAAGTCAAAGACAAAATGTTACAAAACCAACTTTTTGCCGGTCTGTATGGCAGTGAGTTTGCCTTGCCAAGTGAGCTAAAAAAATATCAATCTTTGCTCGGTCAAGAGCGTGAAGTTTCTTATGGTTTGGTCTCGGTGAAGCCTTTATTGGCTAAAGTTAGCGTGCCAGAGGCAAAAATCAAAGCCTATTTTCAAGCGCATCAAAACGACTATTACCATAAAGCAAAAGTAAAGCTTGATTATATTGAGCTTGATAAAAATGCGCTTACATCACAATCTGTGGTTTCGGATCAAGCATTAAGAAACTATTATCAGTTGCATCAAAATGAATTTCAAAAGCCGGCAAGCTATTTAATACAATTGCTCAGTGCAGCAAAGGATAAAAATCAAACCACCCTGAGTGCACTTGAAGTTTTTCATCAAGGTCTTGAGCAGGGTAAAGATGTGCAGCAATTACAACAGGCATTTAAACAATCAAGCGATCAGGATATAAGTACCAGCTCAAAAATAATTATGCCTTCTGATCAGTCAGATTTAGCAAAAGCAGTGCGTTTGATCCAAAAAGCTGGTGGTATAAGCCCTATTCTCAACAATAAAGCAGGCTATCAAATTGCTAAGTTGCAAAAAATGATCCCTGGATCGGTATCTTCATTTGATGAAGTAAAAGATCAAATAAAGCAAAAAGTTATAGACTTTAGGCGGGCAAAAAAATACAGCAGTCTTGGCGAGAAAATGGCCAATATCACCTATGAGCAACCAGAAAGTTTAAAGCCTGCAGCTTCTGCTCTTGGTTTGAAAATCTTACAAACGGCCTGGATTGAAAAAAATACTCCAATTGAAAATAGGCCTTTATTGAATAAGGCGAAGCTTTCAAAAATCGCTTTTAGTGATCTTGTATTGCAACAACGCAATAATTCTGACGTTATCAACCTGACAGCATCAAAAGCGATGGTGGTGCGTGTTGCTGATTATCATGCGCAAAAGCCAATGTCCTTTGATGAAGCAAAACCTCTAATTGAGAAAAAATTGGCCTTAGCCCAAGCCATGCAGCAGGCACAGGAGCTTGGGGATAATATGGTTCAAACCTGGAAGACCCAAAAAAGCACAGATTCTACTTCACCAGCTGCACTGAGTGATTACAAGGATAATATTTGGTTACAACGTATCTCAACTGACGTTCCGCCAGCATTGCTTCAAGCGATATTCACGAGCCCAAAACCGCTCCCTGGCCAGATACAAAGTGGCATGATTCAGCAAGAAGGGCAAGGTTATCTTGTTTATAAGATAACAGCAATAAAAGAAGTCAATATGGCTGATGGTCAAACGATGATGCAATTAAATCAAATGGTTAAAAACTTATATGGCCAAATAGCGATGCAGTCGCACTTGGATTTAATGAAGGCTCAGGCAAAAATTAAAATGTATCCTTTAAGTTAAAAATGAAAGGCTTTTTAATTCGAAGTTTATGTTATGTGTTTGCATTTCTATTGAGCATCAATCTTTATTTTGGGCTTTATTTTGGGCGTTTTTTAGGCTTTATAAGCTATTATTTATTAAAAAGAAGACGTACCATTGCTTTTACAAACATAGCTGCATGCCTAAAAGATAAAACTATACAAGAGCAGAAAAAAATTGCTCGAGATAGTTTTGTTCATGCAGGGCAGTCTTTGGTTGAAACTTTAATCCTTTGGTTTGTATCTCCTAAGCGATTAAACCGTTTTTATAATCTTAAATACGTGCATGAGTCATACCTAGATTCTTACACAAAAGATCAGCAGCGCGGTATTTTATTGCTTGGTGCCCATACGAGCAATATTGACTGTTCAGGATTTTTATTAGCACAAGACTATCCTGTTTCGGTGGTTTATAAAAAACTCCATCAGCAGGTGTTTAATCAACTCATAGAAGAGTCTCGAGCTAAAATTGTTCAAGAGCAAATCTCACATAGAAATTTAATTACTGTTATCAAAAGGCTTAGGAAAAATCAGACTATTTGGTACGCACCTGATCAAGATTTTGGTCATGATAATAGTATTTTTTGTGATTTCTTAGGTCAGCAAAAAGCCTGTCTAACGGCAACGACACTATTGGCACAGAAAACCGGTGCTATTATTATTCCAATTTTTTCTGCTCGCGGAAAAAGAATAAATGAGGTGATACTTGAAATGGCGGAGCCCTTTGAATCAACAGATGAACAAAGTGATGTAAGACGCTATAATCATGCCTTGGGGGATTTTATTTTGCGCTATCCGGATAATTATTTTTGGATGCATCGTATGTTTAAAACCCAGCCTGAGGGTGAGAAGCCATTTTATGAGTGATGTGTGGGCTCTTTGTGCTGCCTTAGTTAGATTCTTTGCTATCTTTATCTTCTTTTTTAGGGCTGCTTTGTACAAACTTACATTCAGGGCAGACAATTTGCTCGCCATCACGCTTGGTAGATTTAAGCATCATAATAGGCCAATGACAGTTTGGGCACTCTTGATCTAAAGGTAGGTTCCAAATTGCGTATTGGCAATCAGGGTAGCGATTGCAAGAATAAAAGCTTTTGCCACGTCTGGTTTTGCGTGCAACCATAGATCCTTTTTTACAGCTGGGGCAGGTTACGTTAACTTCTTCAGCGTTATCTAGAGATTCCATATGTTTGCATTTTGGATAAGCACTACAGCCAATAAATTTACCATAGCGACCATGACGAATTAAGAGCGGTGAACTGCATTTAGGGCAGGGCTTGTCTATCTTTTCAGGTTCAGGCTTTTGATCATCGGCGGACGCATTTAATGAGCGGGTATAGCGGCAATCTGGATAGTTGGTGCAGCCTATGAATCGACCTGATCTTCCCATTTTAATGCTTAGTGGGCTAGAGCACTCAGGGCATTTTTCATCGATTGTTTCTTGCGTGGCATCGCGCTTGCTGACGGATTCATCAATGTCATCGATTAATTTGACAAAAGGTCCCCAGAATCTTGAAAGTAAGGGCTTGTATTGGTCTTCACCACGAGATACAGCATCCAGCTCATCCTCTAGCGATGCAGTAAAGTTATAATCCACATAGCGGGTAAAGTGCTCGGTTAAAAAACGGCAAACGACTGTGCCCATATCAGTGGGGATAAAGCGTTTTTTCTCTAATTCCACATATTCACGATTTTTTAAGGTTGCAATGATATTGGCGTAAGTCGATGGGCGGCCAATACCATATTCTTCTAATGTTTTAATCAAAGAAGCCTCTGAGTAACGGGGCGGTGGCTCTGTAAAGTGCTGTTTGCCTGTTACATCTAACAAGGTGACCATTTGATCTTTTTCTAGCGCTGGAAGCTTTATTTCATCATCTTGGTTTTTGTCATCATCCGAGCCTTCCAAATAAAGTGCCATAAAGCCAGGGTGCTTGATAACCGACCCGGTTGCTCTAAAGGTAGCTTTTTGTTCAGCTGCTAAATCAACCCGAACAGTATCGTATATAGCCTGGGACATTTGTGATGCTAAAGCGCGTTTATAAATAAGCTGGTATAGTTTGAACTGATCTTTATTGAGATATTGCTTGATGCTTTCTGGTGAAAGCTCGATATTGGTTGGGCGAATGGCCTCATGTGCTTCTTGAGCATTTTTCGATTTTGTTTTAAAAGTCCGAGGTGCGTCAGGTAGATATGCTTGTCCAAAATCTTTTAAAATTTTAGAGCGCATCGCTTCTATGGCTTCTTTGGATAAATTCACAGAATCGGTACGCATGTAGGTGATAATACCAAATGGCCCATCACCGTGGCCAACATCAATCCCTTCGTATAAGCTTTGGGCAATGCTCATGGTGCGCTGTGCATTGAAACCACATTTGCGAGACGCTTCTTGTTGCAGGGTTGAGGTGATAAAAGGCGGAGCAGGATTGCGCTTTCTTTGTTTTTTAACAATATCTACAACTTTTAATGCACCATTTGCAGCTTTTTTAATTTCCTCGCAAGCATCCATTGAGGGGTTTTCAGACACAAAGCTAAATTGTTCAACAGGTTCTTGATTATAAGCAATAAGTTTGGCTTTGAAATCAAATTTCTGCTCTTGAAGATCTGCTTCAATAGACCAATATTCTTTTGCCTCAAAGGCTTTAATCTCTGCTTCTCGTTCAACAATTAATCGCAGTGCTGGAGATTGAACACGGCCGGCAGATAGTCCGCGACTAATCTTGCGCCATAATAAGGGCGAGAGATTAAAACCAACCAGATAGTCAAGCGCACGCCTTGCTTGTTGGGCATCTACTAAATTCATTGAGAGCTCGCCAGGGTTCGCTACGGCATCTAATACTGCTTTTTTGGTTATTTCATGAAATACAATCCGTTTAATATTTTGATCCTTTAGGGCTTTCTTTTCTTTGAGCATCTCAAGTACATGCCAGCTGATGGCCTCTCCCTCTCTATCAGGATCGGTTGCAAGGTATATTTGATCTACTTTTTTTGCAGCCTTTACCAGTGCGTCAATATGTTTTTTACTTTTGGGGTCTAATTGGTAATTGATAAGAAAATCTTGTTCTGGATCTACACCCTTTTTGTTAGGAAGGTCTCTAAAGTGGCCATAAGAGGCTAGCACTTGGAAATCTTTGCCCAAATATTTTACTAAAGTCTTTGTTTTTGCAGGCGACTCAACCACTACCAACGTTTTTGTCATAATAGATACCTTTTTAGTGCACGATTTTCTCTTTGCTCGTTAGATCCATGTTTAGTAGTGTAGATAATAAGTAAACATCATCCTCTTTGTCAATCACTTTTGTTAATACCATCATGGTTACCAGTTGGGCAATTTCAATATTAATCTCTTCAAGGTTTAGTAAAAACAGTTGATTCATGATTTTTTCAAATATCTGTTCACTGATTAGACTTTGTTGCAGTGTGAGTTGTAAAAATGCTTGAGCTTCTTGGTCTAGAAAACTTTTTTCATGATTGGAAAGTATGCGTTTAGAGCCATAGGCTTTGTCGTTGGAGAGTGCGCTGGTATTATCTTTATCAAAATCAGCTAGCCACTGATGAATTTTTCGAATTTCCTGGCGTATTTCAGATTGATCAAAACCTGCCGAAGCTAAGGCTTCTACCAGAATCTCAATTTCTTTTTCTGGCTGCTGCTGGTCAGTGTCTAGTTTAAACCATTGCATTAGAATATTTTTTAGTTGATCCGACATGATGTACTCTTTTATGTTCGTTTATAGCCGCCAAGCACACGCTTGATTAATCCCTGACATTCTAGCTCGATTAGTTGAGTTTGCAATTGAGGTAACGGCAAAGGTGCGCATTTTAGCATTTGGTTAAGGGATAAACAATCTTTTTTGGGCAAAAAGTTGATAATATTTTTTTTGGACGTTGGCGCGTTATTGTGAGTTTGGTTGTTTTGTTGCAGGGATGGCTGTTCTTGCAATTGTGGTTGTATTGCCTGATAAATGCTTGTGGTGCCTTCTATTAAGATTGCACCTTGATTAATCAGCGCATTGGTGCCTTGTGAATAGGGGCTCTCTATGGGGCCTGGAAGTGCAAATACATCTCGATTGTATTCATTGGCTAAACGGGCACTGATTAATGAACCACTTTTAAGCGCGGCTTCTATCACCACACAAGCACGAGATAAGCCCACAACAATTCGGTTGCGAAGTGGAAAATGAAAGGGTCGAGGGGCTGTGTGAAGTGGAAAGCTTGATATCAATGCTCCCTTTAGAGTGATTTCGTAAGCAAGGTTTTGGTGAGTGCGAGGGTATAGGTGATCAAATCCAGAACCCAATACTGCAATAGTTGTACCCTTTGCATCTAGTGCTCCCTGATGGGCAATAGCATCTATACCAAGTGCTAATCCGCTGGTTATGGTCATTCCCATGCGTGCACACTCGTAACTTATCTCATAGGCCCATTTTTTGCCATAGGGGCTCATCTTGCGACTGCCAACTACTGCCAGTTGCACAGCGTCTAAGATCTGGGGCTGGCCTTTAACTAATAAAACTGGCGGAGGGTCAGGAATTTCTTGTAGCCATTTGGGATAAAGTTTATCGCCAAGTACAATCATGTGGTTTTGATCTTGAGAGAGCCAGCGAAGATGATGGTGATAGATAGCACTTTTTTTGCATGTTATGAACTTATATCTGCATGGTTGCCATGAATGCTTAGGAAAAGATAACTGAGCATTACTCCACAAATCTTCTATAGAAATTTTAGCATCCAAGATCATGCGTAGTATTTTTTCATTGCTGTTTTCTTGTAACCAAAGTGCAAGGATATCTTCGTGGGTTATGGGCATGGTGATTGTGGCTTATAGAATATACTACGACTCTATCATTTGGATAAAAAATAATCAACGGTTGATCTATTAGATTTTTTGAAAAAAGTAGTTTTTTGGCATTTTTGGTCATTTTTTTGCGATTTTTCTTGCAAATTAGCTAATTTTTGTTAAAATTTGCCTTTTGGATAATATTTGATTTATGAAGATACTTGTGATTCATGGTCCCAATTTAAACCTCTTAGGAACTAGGGAGCCAGAGCAGTACGGTAGGCAAACTTTAGCAGATATTAATCAAGAGCTCATGCGTCAGGCTAAGGAGCAGAGCCTGGATCTGGATATTTTTCAATCCAACCATGAAGGTGCTTTGATTGACTATATTCAGGCGCATGCAAGAGATTGTAATTTTATTATTATAAATCCTGCTGCGTATACGCATACCAGTATAGCGCTGCGTGATGTGCTTTTAGCGCTTGCGCTTCCTTTTATAGAAGTGCATTTAACCGATACAGACAAGAGAGAAGCGTATCGCCAGCATTCCTACTTTAGTGACATTGCGCATAAAACGATCAAAGGCAAGGGTGCAAGTGGATATTTTATTGCACTTGAGGATGCAATTGGTTATCTTAGTAAAACTCAAAAATAAGGTGAAAAACATGGAAATTGATACTAAAAACGTTCAAAAACTACTAAAATTGCTTGAAAAGTCACAAGCTACAGAAATCGAAATTCACGATGGTGACAAAAAAATTAAGGTTTCACGTCAGGGAACGATTGCCCCTACGGTTGCAGCTCCAGTGGCAGCAGCTCCCCAAACGGTGGTAGCAGCGCCAACGGTGCCAGCAGAATCAGTGACTGAAGCACCTTCTGATGCGCTATGTGGTACAGCTATCAAATCGCCAATGGTTGGAACTTTTTACAGTTCTGCAAATCCTGATGTTCCTCCATACGTTAAAGTTGGTTCCAGGGTTAAAAAAGGTGATACCGTCTGTATTATTGAGGCTATGAAAGTGATGAATCAAATTGAATCAGAAGTAGATGGAATTATCAAAGATATTTTAGTTAAAAATGCCTCTCCGGTTGAGTTTGATCAGCCTTTAGTACTGGTTGAAGAGGATTAAATCATGCCATTAGTTTCAAAAGTTTTAATTGCCAATCGTGGTGAAATTGCGCTGCGTATTCTAAGAGCCTGTAGGGAGCTAAGAATTAAAACCGTGGCCGTGCATTCTACGGCTGACCGGAATCTTAAACATGTGCGCTTAGCAGATGAATCAGTCTGTATTGGCCCAGCGCCTTCCAAAGATAGTTATCTCAACATTCCTGCAATAATCTCAGCCGCTGAGCTTACTCAAGCAACGGCCATTCATCCAGGCTATGGATTTTTGTCTGAAAATGCTGAATTTGCCAAGTGTGTTGAAGATAGTGGTTTTACTTTCATTGGTCCGCATCCGCAAAACATCGAAGATATGGGTAATAAAATTACCGCAAAAAAATTGATGAAAAAAGCTGGGGTTCCTTGTGTGCCAGGCTCTGATGGGGCTTTGGGTTCAGATATTAAGGAAAATGCGGCTTTAGCAAAAAAAATGGGATATCCAATTATATTAAAAGCAGCAGCTGGTGGTGGTGGTCGCGGCATGCGCGTGGTGCGCAATGAAAAGCAACTTGGAAAAGCGATTGAAATGACCACGTCTGAAGCCCAGTCTTATTTTGGTGATGGCGCCGTATATATGGAAAAGTACCTAGAAAAGCCACGCCATATTGAAATTCAGGTCATAGGCGATGGAAAGGGCAAGGCTATTCATTTGTTTGAACGTGATTGTTCTATACAGCGCCGTCACCAAAAAGTTCTTGAAGAAGCACCTGCCATTGGCATTAGCGATAAAGAGCGTAAGAAAATTGGTAGTTTGTGCGTCAAGGCTTGTGAAAACATGAAATATCGTGGGGCTGGTACCTTTGAATTTTTATACGAAAAAGGTCATTTTTATTTTATCGAAATGAACACTCGGGTTCAGGTGGAGCATCCGGTTACGGAGATGATTACAGGGATTGATATCGTTAAAGAACAATTACGTATTGCCTCTGGTATGGGACTCTCACATAAACAATCGGATATTAAAATCTTAGGTCATGCTATTGAGGCACGAATTAATGCAGAAAATCCAACTACCTTTGTGCCGTGTCCAGGCAAAATTACCTTTTATCATCCTCCAGGAGGTCCAGGGGTGCGGGTGGATTCACATATTTATAATAGTTATGAAGTACCCATGTACTATGATTCAATGATTGCCAAGGTGATTACTTTTGGACGTCACCGTGAATATGCGATTGCAAGAATGGAAAATGCACTGCTTGAAATGGTGATTGAAGGCATTGATTCAAATATTCCACTACATCAACGTTTATTACGTGAGCGTTTATTTTTACGTGGCGAGGTGGATATTCATTACTTGGAGAAGATTTTATCTTAGCAAGGGCTAAAATGGTGGTCCGAGGTGGAATCGAACCACCGACACAAGGATTTTCAATCCTTTGCTCTACCGACTGAGCTATCGGACCACACAATCAGTAACGCTGCACATTAAACCTAATTTTAAAGCCTAAGTCAAGTACTTTTATAAAGTTTTATGTGCTTGGTTTTTTATAAGGCTTTATTTGAGATGCTGCTTGTATGGCTTGCCTATGTTTATTCTGTGAATGTAGTTATGTTTCCTTACAAAAGGCCCTTAGTAGAGATAAAGTCTATAAAGTACCTTGGTTTTGTTGTTTTTTATATTTTTGTTTACAAAAGTATATAAAAAATATATTATTGTGTGTGTTTTTTGTGGGGTGATGTAATGTGGGTGTGATTCATGTGCTTTAACTTTGATCGAAAAAAAATTCTGAGTACTTTGCATGGTGCAGAATATGTCTTAATGGGTAGTTCTGCTATAACTGCGCTTTTAAGAAACTGTTCTCAATGGTACCAGGGCAAAAAGCCACAAATAGAAGGTGGTACTGTAAGCGATGGAGATCGTGCTGAATTAAAAGAAGAGCTTGAGGATGAAGCTTTTTTAAGGCATCTTCAAAGTCAGGATAAGACACCTAAAGCCATTTTACTAAAAACTTTTGAGGATATTTTGGAAGAAGGGGATCAAGATGTTTATGAGATGTTTAAGGCATTTCAGATATTTAATCATTTGACGCATGAGGTGGCGAAAAAAAATAGGATTTCTGGGGTGCTTGGCGATAAAGATAGTATTCGTTGTGCCTTTCAGGTCATTATGATTGCCGCTTGTGCAAATAATTTAGCTTTTATTTATCCTTCGCCATCTTCTCTTAAGGAGTTAAGATGCTTTATCAATAACGCTGCAAGAACAAGGCTTTCTTCAACTATAACGATCGTTAGTGCCTTAACTAAGGCCTTGTTAGAAAATCCATCAAAAAATCAAGCTATAGCATTTCTAGCACAGGCATGTGGAGCCTCCATTTCAAATTCAGGGGTTTTAGATGGACTGCAGGAAAAGGAGAGCGTAGATATTGAATATGTTCAGGTAAAGGGTGTCCAAACGCGATTTCCATCAAAGCCTACTACCTTTTTCAAGATGCTCACAGTAGCTTCAGTAGAGCAGAACAAGGCTATGTTTAGGGCATTTTGGTCACTTTATGAATATGCAATAAACCCAAACAGCGATAATAAAAGCGCGCTTAAGGTTGCTTTGGTAGGTCTACTGGAGGAGTTAAAAAAAATATGTCTAAATGATAAAGATATGCCCCATAGAATGCTTTGCCTTTATAATCAGGCCATAAGTTTATTGGGTACAGAAAGACTCGCAATAAAAGTAGCTGATGATTTTCCTGCTTATGATGCATGTAACGAAGTACAAGATATACAATTGAAGATATTGTTTTTATTAATGCTAGAGAAAAATGAGGGATATCAAACTGCATCAATTCGCGATAATGTAGATTTTTTAAAATGCCAGGATAATTTTAAACATATGGTGCAAGAGTGGGGGATTGACAAAGAGTATCAGGATGACTTTATCATGTACCTGATATACACAAACAACGTTGTTTTGGAAGATCTGGGGCAAGGTGCAGGTGACGGCCTCGGTGAGGGATTTGGCGAGAGTGAACACAGGGTGTCATCTTTCCACGATATCACAGTGCTTCAAAGAAAACTTGTAAAGCTTCTTTATGAACGTTGCGATAGCAGTGACTTGGCGCTGCTTTCTTGGCTTCCTGGTGCGGATGAAAAAACAAATCTTGAGAAAACTGCATAATAAAGGTATGAGGCGCTTTGTGCTATGCTGCAATCTACAGGCATGATATTGGGTGTTTTCTTTTTTCTATCATTGTAACAGAATGTAAGATTTTTGATGATCTAGCTGATGCTGTTACTTTCATAGCTTTTCTAGGATTTATAATTATTGTTTTAGCAGTTTTTGATATTTTATTTGATGTTTTTATTTTTTGAGTTTTTGTTCAAGGGCAAGTCTTGCTGTGCCAATATATACCCTAATGTTGAGGGGTATTGCACTATTGTTTATAAGCAGGAATAAGGGTACAATCGTACACGACTTTTTATAACATCCACATCAAGTAGGAGTATGAGCATGAAGCTTGACAATATAGACAGAATGGCAAAGTTTAGCCTGCTGGCCATTATTGCAGCATGTGGCTGTGCAATGCATCTTAGCTTGGATCAAATGATTGATTGGCGTTTTTATATCAATGGCAGCGTTTTGGCGTTTTTATTTATTTTATTGGCTGTTTTTCTTCCAAGCGCTAAAAAATACCATAATATTACGTATCTTTCTTGGATGATTGCCTGGGTGGTGTTGATGTATCTATCTAGCCATCTTTTTTTAAGTGTGATGGTATTAACGCCGCATCCACTTGTAGATTCCAGGCTTGCTGCATGGGATAAAATGCTTGGAATTAATATTCCTCAAATTATAGTTTGGGCTAGAAGTATGCCAAGCTTTTTTAAAATACTCGTTCTAGCATATGGCTATTTACTCTTTATTGTCTTGATTGCATTATTTTTTCTATGTGTCCAAGACGATGCCGATCACGGTCGCCGGGTTATTATGACAGTCATACTCTGCCAGTTTATTGCGTTTGCGCTTTATTATTTTTACCCAGCCATTGGCCCCATACTTGGCTATAACAGCATTAAGGGTTTTGCAATGACCCAATTTGACTATATGCAAGATATTATGAATGCCAGAACCATGCAGCAAATACCCGTTGATATCGTCCAGCCTTTTTCAAATCCTGCCTTTCATGGTTTGTTTGTGGTTATTTTACCCTATGCCTTTATTAAAAATCGCCGGTACTTTCTAGTGGCGTCGTTTATGGCGCTTTGGGTCTTGGCAGCAAGTATTTGTAGTGGTTGGCATTATTTTGTAGATATTGTGTTTGCTATTATCATTGCCTCTGTGGTTGTTGTAGTAGTTGAAAGGCTCTACTGGCCACTGATTAAAAAAATGGCTAAGTAAGGAAGGTACATGAAAGAGGATCAAACTACCCATTTTGGTTTTGAACAAGTTCCCTATCAAGAAAAACAACAGCGCGTACAATCTGTTTTTTCTAGCGTGGCCAAAAACTACGATATTATGAATGATGTGATGAGTTTTGGTATGCACCGCATTTGGAAAAAAATAGCTTTGAGCTTTTGTGGTGCAAGAGCGGGATCTTTTATTCTGGATGTGGCTGGAGGTACTGGAGATTTAAGCGCAGCGCTAGCTAAGCGTGTTGGATCTGAGGGCAAAGTTTTCTTGTTGGATATTAATGCATCGATGATTCAAGTAGGACGTGAGCGTCTTTACGATAGAGGCCATATTCAAAATGTGTGTTATCTTCAGTCTAATATGGAGCACATCGCCATCAAAGATAATAGTCTAGATTGTGTGGTGGTGGGCTTTGGACTTCGCAATACTACCAATAAAGATCAAGCGCTTAAAGATTTTTATCGGGTATTAAAACCCGGTGGTCGCTTGGTGATTTTAGAGTTTTCTAAGCCAACAAATCCACTGTTTAAAGCCATTTATGATCAATACTCCTTTAAAGTTTTGCCTAAAATGGGGTCATTGATTGCTAAAGATGATGACAGCTATCGGTATTTAGCCGAATCTATTCGGATGCACCCTGATCAAGACACTTTAAAACAAATGATGCAAAAGGCAGAATTTACACGCTGTGATTATACGAATTTAACCAATGGTATTGTTGCAGTCCATCGCGGCTATAAACTCTAGATGCAGAGGCATTAATAAAGGGCGATTTTATGATTATTCAGCAGGCAATGTGCAAGACCGCATTATTTTTTATCAATCAAGCTTTAAAACTTGATGGGGATTATCAAACCTTATTAAAGCCTATTGTTGGCAAAGTGCTTACCGTTACAGTTACGCCTTTAAATTGGAGTTATAGCGTTTATATTCTTAAAGATAAAATTGACCTAGAGCCTGTTTGTGATCATGCTGCTGATGTATCTTTAGAGGGAAGCTTATGGGATTTACTTTCATTGTGCATGACGAGCTCGCCACAAGCAGTTCTTGCTAAAGGTGCCATCAAACAAACTGGAGATGTTGAGGTTTTATCAAAAATACAGCGTGTATTATTGCAGTTAGAAATTGATTGGCAGGGTTTGTTGGCGCGTTTTTTTGGAGATAGTATTGCCAAAACTATGGCGGATAAAATTCGCCGTGCTCAAGATGCAATGAAGCATAATGTTGATGCAGTTAAAGAGGACGCAAAACAATGGGCTAGAGCACAAAGTTTAAGTCCTTCTAAATCTCAAATGGAAAAACATAGTCTAGATATTATCCAGCTCAAAGAAGCCATTGATCGTCTTGAGGCGAAAATTATCCTTTTGGAGGGTTAAAAAACTATAAACTTTTTTTTGCAATCCTAGTATTTGCATCTATCATTCATGTAGTTTAACGCATTATTAGAGGCTTTGTATGTGGTGGTTGTATAGTATTGTCATTGGTTTGATCGTGGTTGTTTTAAACTGTGAACAGGTGCGCTATGGGCTATTGATGAAAGAGAGACCGAAGCAGGCTTTATGGCATTGGGCTCTCATTGGTATGTCATGTATCCAGCTTATATATTTGTCAATAAGCTTAATTTTGAATAATCTATTTTTCTTTCTCTGGGAAAATACCGAGAATTATTGGTGGGATGAAAACATAATAGCGGTCGTTTTATTGTTATTTTTGGCACAGTATTACAATGCGCATTTTATTAAGCCATCGAAATCTAGACTTGATCAGTCATTTGAAGATACGCCATCACGCTGGCAGCTTTTTGTTGAAGGCATGCGGCTTATTGCCAATAAACCCATGCTTATTGTACTTTATTTTGTAGTTCATATAGCTTCTGAAATTAATATGGGTTTTCCGATTCGTGATCATGTTTATTACCATTTATTGATTATTTCCTGTATGATGCTTGTTGCTTATAGTTTTTTAAGCTTTTACTTTTGCGAGCTCAATAATATCCCTATAAAAAAACGTATTCGCTGGTATTTTATGTGTGCTCGATCTATTCTTTATATTGAGGCTATAGGGGTGTTTTGCTATTATTTGTACTTATATTTTATAGCCTAACAAAGGATGCATGCTGTTTTTTTTGTACTTATGCATATGATTTGTTATGATAGCCCATCCTGCTGTTTTTAGATAGAATATATGGCAAAAAATTTTGATAATAGAGATATGCTTGTAGAGATCCTAAGTGATTTAGAATTTCATGATGGTTC
Source organism: uncultured Gammaproteobacteria bacterium (assembly GCA_902563055.1). Taxonomy (GTDB): domain Bacteria; phylum Pseudomonadota; class Gammaproteobacteria; order Francisellales; family CACEW01; genus CACEW01. Next base: position 14,318 of record CACEWE010000023.1, read on the forward strand.
ACACTTAGGGCAGCGACTTAACATGTCGCGCCAAGGAGTGTGGAAGATACTTCAAAAGATTCAAGCACAAGGTATAGAAATAGAGTCTTGCAAGGGTAGAGGCTATCGCCTAAAACACCCTTTATATTTATTAAATCAAAAAAAAATAGCACAAGGGTTAAAGTGGCTTTCTAAAGATGTAGTAGTCTTAGATTCTGTAGATTCAAGTAATCGCTATATGAATAAAATAGAGATTAAGCCTAAGCTTGTGCTAGCAGAAACCCAATTTGATGGTCAGGGTCGTATGGGAAGACGCTGGTATTCTCCTTTTGCTCAAAATATTTATATGTCCTTGCATTATAAGTTTCAAAAAGAGGTTTCCTTAATGCATGGCGTATCATTAGCATGTGCGGTTGCGCTTATTCGAGCAATAGAGAAAATATTACCTTTCCTAGAGAACAAACCATTGATAAAATGGCCTAATGATATTCTTTATCAAAATAAAAAGCTTGCAGGCATTCTTATAGATCTTCAGGCTGATGCCAATGGATCTTGTGAGGTGGTTATTGGCATTGGTTTAAATGTTAATATGCATACTGCCCCTTCAGCTATGATTTCCTATCCTTGGACGTCTTTAGCTCAAATAACAGGGAAAGATTTAGATAGAAATGCGGTCGTGCTTACGCTTGTTGAGCAGTTAATGGCAGAGATGGACATATTTCAACAGCAAGGTTTTGAGCCTTTTTGCAAGGCTTATAGCCAGTATGATGCTTTGCAGGGTAACTTGGTCACGCTAAAGCACCATCAGCAGGCTGTTAAAGGCATAGCTTGTGGTATCAATGAACATGGGCATCTTGTTTTAGATATCAATGGCGTTTCTAAGGCCTTTGCTTCTGGTATGGTAAGAAATAGTTAAGTTTGATGTGGTTTAAAAATATATATTTAACGAATATTTAAGTTGAAAAGTATATATTTTTATGTTAAAATTCTTAAATATTTTATATGATTGTGGTGGGAATATGCCTTTAGAGATGTCACTAGCTGAAATTAAAATTTTTGATGAGAAAGGTAGTTGTATACAAACAGTTCCTAATATGGGTGCTGTTGGATTCTTGCCTGCTGGGTTTTATCGTGTTGAATTAGGAGATCCCTCTCGTGAGGGTTTTTTCTCGGTGCCAAGTGAAGAAATAAAGGCGCTACAATCTCGATTATGTCGCTTGCAATTTAATACAGAAGATGAACTTTCTGGATTTCTAAAACAACAGCTAGAGGACATTTCCAAGAAGGTTAATATCTCGAGTGTACGCCTAGCTATGATGTTGATAGAGCAATTGAATGATAAAGGCATAACGGGGATGCTCGTATCAATATTTTCTAAGTCTTTACGAGATGACAAAGAGCGACTGTTTGGGCGGCCCTTGGTTTATTATATTTACAATATTGTGATGAGAGAGTACGGGAGGGATGCATTACAGAGTTTTTTTAAACTTTTTCAAAAGCTAGAAATTCCTTTAGATGTATGCCATACCTTTTATGGAACTTTTCTACATGAGGCTATTGCAAATGAATATTCTAATTTAGGTGCATTATTTGAAATTATTCCTGAGGCAGCAAAAGCGAAATTACTTGTATCTAAGGATGGGCAAGGCAGAACACCTTGGATGTTAGCTTTAAGGACTAGAAATATTTCTTTAATAAAGGAAATGATAAAATTTTATCTAGATAAACCTACTCATAGAGAACAACTGCTTATACCAGATATGCAAGGTAGAACGCCTTTTATGGTTGCTATGGCGTTGGGAATAAAGCCTGCAATTGATTTTTTACTTAAGGTGCATCCAGAAAAATGTCTTGAAGGAAAAGATCAAGATGCTAAAAACTGCTTAGATTACTATAATCTCTCACAAAGTGCAGTTACTAAATTGCTAGATGATATTTTTATTAATGATATGCGTTGCGTTGCTTATAAAAATTATTTTGTTTTTAACGATATACCAATAACTATTTTTGATAGCTCAAGTAGAGAATCGAAAAGCACTAGGAATTTCTTGCTTCAATCCAATGCTCCTGAGCATATGAAAAGGATCAATGAAGCAATAAAATTACTCAAGCAAAAAATGGAAGTTTATAAGCAATTAGAAGGTAAATCTGAGGAAGAAAATTGGAACATTTTATTAAGGTATTACTTAGAAAAAGGTGAAGCTTGGGTAGAGAATTTGCTTAAAACCATTGATAGACTGGATATGGTAGATGGGATGTTAAAAGTATTAAGTAAATTTAAGGAAGGGTGTGATGGTAAGCGCTTATTAAGAGACCTTATTCAATCTGATAGAGATGCTTTAGATTTTGATAACATTCTAATAAACATTCTAATAAATATGTCTAGAGGTTTAGTTAAGCTTAATATATTCAATATGTTTTGTTCAATTGACAAATTGCTTTCATGTTTTTTTGAATTTAATTGTTACTCTGAACATGTTAATGAGTTGCCCAGAGAGGGTTATGCTCTACCGGTTTATGCTCTACCTTTATATGTGCAAATAGGCAAGGACTTAGACGACCGTTCTAAAAGTTGGAAGCAGTACTGGGGGGATAAATATAATGTTGAAGATGAAGTAAAATTTATAGATTTTTCTTCTTAGCAGTACCGCTTTTTTGGACTTTATTTTTATGAACCTAGCTCTGATTTTTCCCGGACTTTATAGCGGGTTGGGTCAGCAATACCTGCATCTTGAAAGCCTTTTTTGCGCAAATAACAGCTATCACACTTTCCGCATGCTTCCCCTTGTGCGTTGGCGCTATAGCATGAAATACTCATGCTATAATCGACACCTAGGGCCACGCCTTTTTCAATGGTTTGCGCTTTGCTAAGGTCTATAAGCGGGGTTTCTATGCTAATGCCTTTATCTTCAACTCCGGTTTTGGTTCCAAGGTCAAGCGTCTGCTGGAAAGCTTGAAAAAACTCAGGGCGACAATCAGGATAGCCAGAATAGTCTATGCTGCTGGCTCCAATAATAATTTTTTCTGCGCCAATGGTTTCTGCCATTGAGCTTAAAACTGAGAGGAAAATAATATTGCGAGAGGGAACATAGGTATCAGGAATAGAGCTTCCACCATCATATTCAGGAACTGCAATTTGATCATTGGTTAGTGCTGAGCCTTTAAGTTTTCCTAAAAAAGACAAATCTACGAGTTGATGGGGCACTTTGTAATGTTGGGCAATGTTTTGTGCTGCTTCCAGTTCAACCTGATGGCGTTGGCCATAATAAAAGCTCACGGTATGTACATCATAGCCTTGCTCTAGTGCAATGGCTAAGCAGCTAAGACTATCTAAGCCGCCAGAGAGAGAAAGTAATGCTTTAATGCTCATATTAACCCTTTTGAAATAGTTTTATGTGTTTAGTGATTGTAAAATTTGCTGAATTTTTGCTTCATCTACATTAGCATGTTCAATAATATCACCCCAAATGCGTTTGGTTTCTTGTGGCCACTTATTGGTTGCATCTATGGCCATTTTACTGCCCAATCCTGATTCAACAGAAGCAAAATCTAAATAGTCAATTGGGGTGTTTTCCAGCATCATCACATCTCGTTTGGGGTCAACGCGCGTGGTAATAGCCCATAGTACATCATCTTGACTTTGAATATTAATGTCTTCATCCACTACGACAATAAATTTGGTATACATAAATTGGGTTAGATAAGACCATATACCTAGCATGATCCGTTTAGGATGGCCTGGATATTTTTTCTTGATGGAAACCACCGCAAAGCGATACGAGCATCCAGCAGGCGGCAAGTAAAAATCAACAATTTCCGGAAATTGTTTTTTTAATAAGGGCACCAAAAGTTGATTCATCGCTTCGCCCAGTACCGCAGGCTCATCTGGTGGTTTGCCGGTATAGGTGGAGTGGTAAATTGGGTTTTTTCTGTGGGTGATTGCGGTAATGGTAAAAACAGGGAAGGATTCTACTTCATTGTAATATCCCGTATGATCACCAAAGGGCCCTTCAGGTGCCGTTGTGCCATCAAGGTATCCTTCAAGAATAATTTCAGCATAGGAGGGAATCATTAAGTTACTATGAAGCGCTTTACTCAGTGCGGTTTTATGACCGCGAAGTAATCCTGCAAATTGATATTCAGATAGGCTATCTGGTATTGGCGTTACAGCAGCGAGCGTGGTCGCTGGGTCTGCTCCAAGCGCTACAGCCATGGGAAAGCGTTCATTAGGATGCGCTTTTTGCCATGCGGCAAAATCTAATGCGCCGCCACGATGGGCAAGCCAGCGCATAATGACTTGGTTTTTATTGAGAACTTGTTGGCGATATATGCCAAGATTTTGTCTTTCTTTATGTGGGCCTTGCGTAATAACTAAGCCCCAGGTAATAAGGGGGGCTGCGTCTTTAGGCCAACAGGTTTGAATGGGTAGTTGGCTTAAATCTACTTGATCGCCTTCATAAATAACTTCTTGAGCGGGTGGTTTTTTAACGATTTTAGGGCTCATGCTTAAGACTTTTTTAAGCAGAGGAATTTTCTTTATAGCATCTTTTAAACCACGAGGCGCATCTGGCTGACGCAGATAGGCTAGTACTTCCCCGAGCTCATGCAGTTCACTTACATCATCCTTGCCCATGGCTAAAGCAATGCGCTGTGTGGTTCCAAAAAGATTGCCAAGTAGCGGTATATTAGAGTCTTTAGGGTGATTAAAAAGGAGTGCAGGCCCTGATTGCTTTAAAACGCGATCACAGATTTCAGTTATTTCAAGATTGGGATCCACGCAGGTATCTACCGTTTTAAGGAGATTTTTTTCTTTTAACAAGGCAATAAATGCGCGCAGGTCCTTATAATGTGCCATAGTCTTAGGATTTAGTGGTTTGACGCTTCATTGCTACAAAAAACTCTTCATTCGTTTTAGTTTCTTTTAAGCGGTCAGTTAAAAATTCCATTGCAGCAATTTCATTCATGGGGTTTAGAATTTTACGTAAAATCCACATTCTTTGCAGTTCATCTGGCGTTGTCAGTAGCTCTTCACGACGGGTACCAGACTTAACAAAGTTAATAGCAGGATACACACGTTTGTCTGCAATCTTACGATCAAGATTGACTTCCATATTACCCGTGCCTTTAAATTCTTCAAAAATGACCTCATCCATTTTAGAACCGGTTTCAATAAGGGCGGTTGCAATAATGGTTAAGCTGCCACCTTCAGCTGTATTTCTTGCTGCACCAAAAAATCGTTTTGGACGTTGTAGCGCATTGGCATCTACACCACCAGAGAGGATTTTCCCAGATGCAGGTGCTACGGTATTATAAGCTCTGGCTAAACGGGTAATAGAATCAAGTAAGATAACGACATCTTGCTTATGTTCAACCATACGCTTGGCTTTTTCAATGACCATTTCAGCCAATTGCACATGTCGGGTTGCTGGTTCATCAAAGGTTGCTGCAACAACTTCACCACGCACGGTGCGTGCCATTTCAGTTACTTCCTCTGGGCGTTCGTCAATCAATAGGACAATAAGGTAACATTCTGGGTAGCTTTGTGATATCGACTGGGCGATATTTTGAAGCATAATAGTTTTACCGGCTTTGGGAGGAGATACGATCAATGCACGTTGCCCTTTACCAATGGGGGAGGCAAGATCAATAATTCTTGAGGTAATATCTTCTGTTGAGCCATTTCCTTGTGATAAAGTTAAGCGCTCTCTAGGAAATTCAGCGGTAAGATCTTCAAATAAGGTTTTGCGCCTTGCATATTCTGGTGGATCAAAGTTAACCGTATCAATATGGGACATTGCAAAATATTTCTCGCCTTTATTGGGTGGGCGTAGTTTTCCAGATAGGGTATCGCCATTGCGAAGCTGAAAACGTCGAACTAATTGCGGTGAAACATAAAGATCATCTGGGTTTGAGGTGTAGGAGCTATCAGGAGAGCGTAAAAAGCCATAACCATCAGGGAGCACTTCTAATACTCCGCTTCCGCATACACCATCGCCAAGTTTTTCTAAGATAGAAAAAATGAGTTTGTGCTTATGTTCACGGCCAGTATTTTCAATGCCCATATTATTAGCTATATCCATAAGCTCGTTTATAGACTTGCGCTTTAATTCGTTAAGATTCATATATTTGCTCTATTGGTAAATGATAGTAGTGGCCGAGAGGCCGTTGGTAGAAAATTTAGGAAACTGTTCTAGATAAGAACGACCCATTACAACAGACTTTTATTTCTTTGTCAATCTTTTTACAGTGCCTAGGAGTTTTTGTAAATTTTCCTTTAATGGTCCATTGCTTGTACTGATCATGCTTTTAATCATATCTTGATGTTCTAAACTCAGGTTCATAGGGGTTTTAGATACTTCTGGGCTTATTTTTACAGTTCTTTTAAAGGACCCAGGGTGAATTCTCGCATCAATTGCTACAATATGGGCGCTTTTAGGGTTTTTACGTAATTGCTGTAAAAGCGTTGTTTTTTCATAATGAAAACGACTGAGCCACATTTGTTGGTCAATCCAAATACTTACCACTCCACTGCGGATATATTCTACAGTGATATGTTCATGAAAAGATTCAGGAAGATATTGGTGTATAAGGTTTTGGATAATATGTTGCTCTTTACTAGAAGAAAGGGCCTGCTGCATCCAGCGCGGGCCTTTTTTTAATATTGAGCCAAGATCTTGTGCCATTTAACTGGTCCATTCCCAGGCATGGGCACAGCTCATAAGTTCACGCATAAGCTGATTATTTAAAGCATGTGAAGGTTTGTGGGCCTTAACAAGGCCTTTGATTTGGTGTCCTGTTACGTATAAATCTCCAATAGCATCAAGCATTTTATGGCGTACAAATTCATCACTAAAACGCAGGCCTTCAGGATTAAGCACTTCTTTATCGCCAAGGCCAATAGCATTGTCAAGATTTGCGCCCAGAGCTAAGTTTTGTGCCTGGAGTTTATCTAGATCTTTGGCTGCTCCAAAGGTGCGTGCTCTAGCTATTTGCTTGGAGTAAATAGACGGAGAGATGTCCAAAGCTAGTGACTGATTGCTGCCACGTATAACTGGGTGTTTAAAGTCTATAGACATTTCTACTCTTAAGCCGCCAGTGTAGGGCTCAATGGAGACCATGGAGTCGTTATCTACTACCGTAATTTTTTCGCGTATCCGTAAAAAGCGTCGTACCGCATCAAGTGCAATAATGCCTGCAGATTCTAAGGCAAAGACAAAGGGCTCAGCACTACCATCAACAATAGGCATTTCTGGACCATTGATATCAATATAGAGATTATCAATCATTAAGCCAGCAACCGCAGATAAGGCGTGTTCTATAGTGGATAGCGTAACATCATCATACGCTAAAACAGTACACAGAGGTGTTTGTTTAATGTGATTTACATCAAGTTTAAGTTCCACTACTGGTTCTAAATCAACCCGGCGAAATACAATGCCGGTATCGGAAGGGGCATAGCGAAAGCAGGCTTCGACTGTGGAGCCTGAGTGCAGGCCTATGCCTTTTACCGTAACTGGGTTTTTAATGGTGCGTTGATTTTCACTCACGGAGCTTCTATCCCTTAGTCTTCGCGTCTGCGCAAGAAAGTTGGGATATCAAGATACTCACTGTCACTTGAAGTGGTAGCAGCTTCTGCAATTTCACGTCTTCTTGTTGCAACTTTTTCTGGGTTGCTCCAAGTGGTATTTTCAGTGGTGTTTGCTTTTGGCGTGCTTGGCGTACTTAAGACGCCTTTGCGTGCTTCAATACGCTTGCATTCTTGACGATTATTTTCAAGACCCGTAACCACGATAGTCACACGAAGATCATCATCCATTTCAGGATCGATCACTGTGCCAACAACCACGGTTGCATGCTCTGAAGTGAAGTTGCTAATAACATCGCCCACTTCTTCAAACTCACCAATAGACATAGTCATGCCAGCAGTAATGTTGACCAATACGCCTTTGGCGCCAGTAAGTGAGATATCTTCTAGTAATGGACTTGCAACTGCAGCTTCTGCAGCTTCTCTTGCACGATCTTCACCAGAGGCAATAGCCGTGCCCATCATAGCCATACCCATTTCAGACATAACAGTGCGTACATCAGCAAAGTCAACGTTGATAAGACCAGGTTTAGTAATAAGTTCACTAATGCCTTGAACGGCACCTAAAAGAACATTGTTCGCTGCTTTAAAAGCGTCAAGTAGGCTAACATTTTTACCCAATACATGAAGAAGTTTTTCATTTGGGATAGTAATTAAAGAATCTACGCGATCGGAGAGATCCATAATACCGCAATCTGCAATTTGTTGTCTGCGGCGACCTTCAAATGGGAAAGGTTTAGTAACAACCGCAACGGTTAGCACGCCAAGATCTTTAGCAATTTCCGCAATCACAGGAGCAGCACCAGTTCCGGTTCCGCCACCCATGCCGGCAGTGATAAAGACCATGTCCGCGCCAGTAAGAAGCTCTTGAATGCGTGAGCGATCTTCTTGGGCAGCGCGTTTGCCTATTTCTGGGTTGGCTCCAGCACCAAGACCTTTGGTAAGTTCTTGGCCTAGTTGAATGGTGGTGCGCGCAGTTGAATTTTTTAATGCCTGTGCATCAGTGTTAGCACAGATAAAATCTACACCTTCAAATTTATTTTGATTAAGCATGTGTTGAACAGCATTGCAGCCGCCACCACCAACGCCCACTACTTTAATAATAGCGTTTTCCATTGTGTTATCTGTTAAATCAAACATTGTACTCATAGTAATAACCTTCTTTTTTAATTAAAAATGACGTGCAAACCAAGATTTCATTTTTGCCCAGACATGGGGTGCGTCTGATTTTAACGGCAAAGATGATTGTGCATTACCACGCGCCCCTTGCTGGCGAATATAATGCAATAAACCAACACCAGTAGAGTGGATAGGATTACAAACCACATCACTTAGACCAGCTACATCATCAGGTAAGCCAAGTCGAACTGGTTGTTGAAAAACTTCTTCGGCAAGTTCTACTGCGCCACGCATTTTCGAAGAACCACCAGTTAGAACAAAACCTGAGGCAATTTTATCTGTAAGGCCATGTTCTTGAATGTTTTGGTAGATCAGTGCAAATAATTCTTCATAGCGTGCTTCAACTACGTGGGCTAAGGACTTTAATGCAAAACGCCGTGCGGGACGATCAGAAACGCTTTTGACCTCGATGGTGTCTTCGGCATTAATCAGTCTTGCTAGAGCAGAACCATGTTGAATTTTAATCGCTTCGGCATATTGGGTTGGTGTACGAAGGGCATGGGCGATATCGCTGGTAACTTGAGAGCCTGCAATAGCGATATTAGCAGTATGAACAATGGAATTGTTCATAAATACAGTGATATCAGCGGTTCCTGCACCAATGTCTACTAAGCAAACGCCTAGTTCTTTTTCATCTTCGGTTAGTACAGAGTAGCTAGAGGCAAGTTGCTCAAGGACTAGATCTGAAACTTCTAAACCGCAATAACGTATGCATTTGACAATATTTTGTGCTGCGGCAATAGATCCTGAAACCATATGAACCCGCGCTTCAAGGCGAACCCCAGACATACCAACAGGTTCTTTAATGCCTTCTTGGGTATCAATGACAAACTCTTGAGGAAGAATATGTAAAACTTTTTGATCGTTAGGAATAGCAACCGCTTTAGCGGCATCAATCACACGAGATACATCGCCATGATCTACTTCGCGATCACGAATGGCAACCACACCGTTAGAATTGAAACTATGAATATGCGATCCTGCAATACCTACGCAAACCGAATTGATTTTACAGCCGGCCATTAATTCAGCATCTTGAACTGCTTTTTGGATCGATTCACAAGTGGCATCGATATTTACAATAACGCCTTTTTTTAATCCGCGTGAAGGTTGTACACCAACACCCACGACTTGAATCGGCTCGTTATTTTCATTGGCTTCTGCAACCATGGTAACAACCTTGGATGTACCAATATCAAGGCCTACGAGCAGATTTCTATCTTTCTTTTTGGTGACAAAACTCATAAAAAGTCACTCCTTTTGTCAAATAATGTAAAACTAAACCTGCCTATTCTACACAAGTTTTTTGCAAAATTATAGTCGTCATTGCGTTTTTTTATAGAATAATTGTTGTCGAGGTTTTTTTGGAAATTTTTTTTGTTTGTGTTGGTCGGCTAATGATCTTTTAACGTGTTGGTTTTTATATTTTTTTGTTATTTATTGCTAGGTGGGGACAGTGCACTTATTACATCAACATATTAAATAAAGATTTGTCGATACAGCACAGGTGATGGAAGTTGGTTGCTTTGGTCTTATAGTTTGCACTATGTTTTGCAGTTATTTTTGGTAAAAACACAGATATGGATATCTCTTCAGATGCGTATCCTGTAATCACGTGAGATATTCAGGCTGGAGGGCTGGATTGCTTATCACCGCATGGTCCAGCCATCAGCTGGGTTTTCATAGTGTTGGTGTTAAGGGAGTATTTCTATAGCATGGGGTTGTTTTTTGGTTGGTCGCTGCCAGAAACGCAGTGGCAGGGTTTTTTCGGGGTGCTGCAAGATGGGCAAATTGATCAAAGTTAATGGTAGTTGTACATTTACTTGTGCCTTCTATGGCTTTTTGTAATTGCTCTTTTAGTCGAAGTAGTAGCTCATCATTGCTTTTTAAAACAGCGATGATGTGATCATCGTCTATTGGCAAATCTCCTTTTATGAGATTGCGCAGTATTGTATTTGTGCTTATTTCCACTAAAGTTGCTCTGGGGTCTGGTGGGCTATTTTTTAAAAAAGTAAGAATATCTTCTTTGCTACTTTGGGAAAACAAAACATTTTGAGATAAAACATATTGAGAATAAGCCTTTAAATCAAAATTTTGATCTTCATTAGAGCCGAGGTCTCCTATGTGAGCTACGTCATCTATAAGTAGCTTGTGAATTACCTTTGTAAAACGATTTAGCGGGGTGATAGTCACTTTGAGAGTCAACAGCGGGTTGATTTTAATGGGAATTTGTTTTAGAATAAGGGCCTTCTCTTCTGTTGGAACAACTGACGCCGGATGTTGTTCGTTAAATTCAATTATTGCTTTTTTAACTTTTTTAAAAATTTCAAAAATTAAGCGATACATTTTTTCATTATTTTGTTGGTTTATTGTTGCAATATTATAATGTTTTTTGGTTAATTGTCAATCTTTTATGTAGGGTTGGTTTTTGCCTTGTTATAGTATAGTAATGATCATTTATGAGAAATTTAGAGCGAGCCTTTTCCTTTGATTTTCCTATTTGTATCGAAGTATAGGTGCTATTGCGTTGTTATTTTTTTATTATCTGTTAGAATATTTTGATGTTTGTGTTTTGGAGGATTTTATGGGTGTGATATGGCGATTTTCTTTGTTTTTTGCTTTATTTCTATTATCTTTCGTAAAGCTTGTTGCAATGCCGATTATAGAGCCTTCTATTGTGATGCCGTCGTCGGTTTCGGGGGCAAGTTATAGTAATCCTTTTGATTATGATTTAGCGCGCATGGATGATCAGCTTAAACAATATAAGCGTCAAATCAAGCAAATAAATACGCAAATATTGGCAGTTGAAAAACTAAAAAAACTTTTGCAGCGTATTCAAAATAGTCCCGACTATACCTGGCTGGATTCAAAAATGCTCAAACAGGGCCATGATCAAGATCTTTATGTGGTGGCAGGAGAGGGCAAGGATGCCATCCATATTTGTCGTGCGTCTTATAGGGGAGGCGTGCACCCTGGTCAATATCAAAATGATCATTGTACCATTACCTATCATTACAAAGCCTATCAGCCAAAGCAATTTGAAGTGTTGTCAGTAGGAAAAAAAACCAGGGCGAAACTACAATGGTTTGATCAGCGCGGCTTTTATCGCTATGGTGTTTTACCAAGATTTTCTCCCCAGCAAACTTTGTTTTTACCGATTGGATATGAAGAGGGGCACAGTCTTTATGCGTGTCGTTTGCTGTATCAAACTGGGGTCAAGCTCGGCAAGGTGGTTTCTGGGGCTTGTGATATTAATATCAATGGTAAGGAGCAAAGAATGTCTACTTATCAAGTATTGGGTATTAAACAAGACCCCGAATCTATAGAAAAACCGAGTCTTGATTAATAATCGAGAGAGGAGTGTGGTAATGCAGTCCGATGAACAAAAACCTTATTTTCATTTTATTGTCCTATGGGTAGGCTTATTTATTTCCTGTCTAGGGAGTGGCTTAAGTGGTTTTGCACTTGGCGTGTATGCTTTTCATTTAAGCGGTTCTGCTGCGGCTTATTCCTTGGTGATACTTGCGGCATTTTTGCCTTCTATTATTTTGAAGCCCTTTGGTGGAGTGTTAGCAGATCGTATGGATCGAAGGTTGTTAATGATTATTGGTGATATTGGTTCTATTGTAGGGATGCTTTTTATTATTTTAATGATAGAACTAGGAGTTAAGGCTTTATGGCCTATCTATATTGGCTCTATTATAAGTTCGGTTTTTGTAAGTGTACATAACCCTGCTTTTAAGGCGTGCGTAACAGATTTACTAAATGAAGAGCAGTTTTCTAAAGCAAGTGGCTTGATTCAGTTAACCGAATCTTCAAAATTAATCATTGCACCGATTATTGCTGGTTTCTTGTTATCTTTTCTATCGATACAACATATACTGGCGATAGATTGTGTCAGCTTTTTAATTGCTATTTTGACTGTTTTTTGGATAAAAAAACAAATTGCCCATAGGGTAAAGGCGCCGTCAAAGCAGAAGCACTTTTTAGCTGATTTACATGAGGGCTTTGTCTATACCTTAAGGCATCGTCCCTTATTTGTTTTGTTATGTGTTGGGTCTTTAATAACCTTTGCTATTGGTTTTTTACAAGCCTTGTTGGGGCCGATGATATTATCTTTTAGTACTGCTAAAGTTTTTGGTGTCGTACAAACCTTAGCTGCTAGCGGTATGTTATTTAGTAGCTTATTAATTGGGCTGTTTAGTAAGTCACAACAATCGATAAAAAAGATAGCCTTATTTTTGTTTTTAGCAGGCTTGTTTTTTGCTCTGATTGGTATTTCACCTAAAATAGTATGGATTACAATATTTGCTTTTTTGTTTTTCATTTGTTTGCCTTTTGTAAATACGGGTTTAGATGTGCTCATTCGTAGTAATGTAGAAAATAACATGCAAGGGCGGGTCTGGGCTATTGTTTCATTAATTAGTCAATTAGGCATGCTGATAGCATTAGGTATTGCAGGTTTTATAGCAGATCATGTGGCAAATCCATTGTTGATGCCTGGTGGCGGTTTAGCTTCTTCGCTGGGTCAGCTTATTGGAACCGGTCCAGGTCGCGGAATTGGTTTTATTTTTATATTGTCGGGCTTGTTGTTATGTATGGTTGCCTTTATTTTATCGCGTCTTTCCATTCTTTCTATTTTAGATAAGGCTTGTGCAAAAGTTATGAAAAAATAAGCATCGATAAGTCCATGATGCCTTTTGGTATGATTTAAATATTTATGGTGGCCTTAAGACAAAGATAGTGATATACACTATCTTGTCTTATGGTTGGCGCCTTTAATGTGGCTGGATCTCAGCGACGACTTCCATTTTGTCACTTTCTTTGTCTGAACTTTCTTCATCTGAACTTGGTATTTCTGCTCTCAAAGTCTTTTTATCGGCTTCACTGAGCTTTTTAAAAGCTAGGATGTTGTTTTTGGTAGTTTCTTTTTCATG
>CACEWE010000024.1 GCA_902563055.1 uncultured Gammaproteobacteria bacterium
TGCTCAGGAAAAAATAAAATTTTTAAAAAACGTGCCACCTGTTTACTTTTTTTTGGCGCTTTCATGCAAACCATCTCATTTTTTGAAGCCTTTAAGGAAACCATACCTGAATATAATAGCATGAGCGCTCACCTCATTTTATTTGGTTTGACACTATTTTTAACACCGAGCCAAATGATAGAACTAGGATTTCGTTATCCCAAAGAGGTCATGAAAAACGAAGAGCAAAGCGATTCTGCATTATCCTCCTTGAGCGATATTAGCACACAAGAACATAGCGATGAGAGATATACATTTTCTAGAAGAGATGATTTGAGATCTACTCTAGCTGAAGGAAACAAAACGGCAGATATTTCAGACACCACTTCACTGACGCAAACATCATCGCAGCCTATAGACTCATCTCCCCCCCATCCTCGCTCATCCGATAGCCCACCTCCTGTCACACCTCCTGGCTCACCACCAAGAACACCACCTCCTGGCTCACCACCAAGAACACCACCTCCGCCTATATACCGCAAAACTTCCACACTGAAAGATGATGCTAAAACTCCGAATAGATCAAAGGTATTTGACCCTGAAGATCCAAGTTGCCCTCTCATTGGTGCAGAGCACAGGGATGCAAATGCAATTGAAATCAACTTATAATATTTTTCTCAAATATAACAAATAAAACAATATGTACCATATTTAATCAATAAGCCTTTATCAAATTGATGAATGCTTTTCTTTTATTGATTTAAAAAAAAAACGCTATATCATGCTTGCTTTTATTGGGGGAAGGTAAAGAATGTCGCGAAAATTCACTCTAACGCTTGCAAAAGGAAATACCTTTAATCAAGATAAACTTAATGATTATTTAAGCGCTATTTTGGGAGAAAACGGATGCATACTGCTTATCAAGAAAAATAGTTTTACACTGACCCTAGAAGACGCTATTCCAGATGCTCTGCCAAATCAAAGTCAGGGCATATTTGAAGTTGACTGGCAAGAATCAAATGATATTATAAGCAATAAAAATACTCAAATAATCAGAACTTGGCGCTGGCATATAGAAGGCCTTATTGATCTTTTTTCTATTACTGGGAAATTAACACTTACGTACTTAAGCTGTTGCAATGTCCTTGAGCTTAAGCCTCAATGGATACGTAATGACCCTATAGATACATACCAAGACCAACAAAGATATAAAACCCTGTGCATCCTTATCGTTTCGCTCCAAATGTCTAATTGGGTCATTACCAGACTGTGTAGAGGTTTAAAATTGCCTGATAGCATAAGAGCCATTTTGTTTAGCTTAGATTTTATTACTAAACTTCTTTTTTGCTATCACTCAACACTCAAATTATATCCAGATGATAGTACCATCTCTACTGTTTGTAGAACTTTACTATGTGCAGTAGTTTGGTCTTTATCGGTATTTATAGGAATGGTAAAACTAAAAGACAAAACCTTCTCCTGTGCAAAAAATTTGCTAAAGAAAAGTGGTCACTGGATATTTGAAAAGCAAACCGAGCTAGAAGATCGACCTGATTACAAAAGAACACTTCTGCCAGAAGAACAATCTGATTGCAAAAGCCCGCTTATGCCTAAAAGGCTAAACCCATTGATGGAATGTATAGAAAAAAAATGGAGCAATTTAGACTGGATACTATTTATTTGTGCAAGTGCAGATACCCTTCTTTATCAGGGCATTATACAAACGCAATGGAAAGAAGAAGGTATCGGACATATTCTTAATTTAGAAAATTTTTATATAAATGGCCTTTTTCGAGCTGCTGTACTAAGCACGGGTTATCCTTATGTTTGTTATAATTATATGCGCTTGTTTATTGATAGGAATGCATTTAATAATTTAAGCAAGACCCCTAAAAAATATGCAATTGTATTGAGCATGGCCTTTATTTCACAAGTGATGAATGTTCTAATTGCTTTTTTAATGTTATTAAGTTCTAGCGCATCACAACATCCAGAGCATGATACCATGCATCCTGCATCAAACCCTCACCAGCATCAAGATAAAATCATAGAAAATTTCAGATTAGCTAGCACAGGGTTCTCGCTTATTTCTGGCACAACCCCTCTGGCAGTATCTATTGCAGCAGCATTGGAGCCTGACTCTAAAGGAGGCGACAAAGAGCATTGCGATCCAATTGAACCCTAGGGGTGTTCTTATATTATACATAAGCGTTTTGATGCACCTTAATTATCTTGCTATTATTAAATTTATTCGTATAGTATTTCGTTTTGCAAATTTATTTTAGCTTAAGATTTTTATATTATGCATAATGTTGATCAAGCTTCAAAAGACGAATCCACAAGACCGCTACTCACATCTAGTTGGACAAAAGTTACTTATAATCTTTCTCAAGAAATCAATAAAACAAGTACAAGAAGCCATATACAAAACTACTTAAACTATTATGGTATACTACAAGACACGCATCAAAGTCCCTTCAAAGTTATTATTGTTTTTTCCTCAAAGAGCATATCCTTTCTTGTGGAAAATAATCATGTTCAAGATATAACATCTATTATAAAAGATTCTAAATTTTCTGATATAAAGACGCTACAGCCATTAAAAAGTCAACCAGATCAGAACCTAAAATACTTTATTCAAAAGCACGAAAATACTCAAGAAAATATTATCTTTTACGATAGCTGGTATAAATTATCATACCTATCATACATATATCAATTCATTAATATTTTTCCTCCCGCAATAGGTAGATTTACGCTTAATTTTCTTAGCTTTTGCAAAGGACTTAACGTAAAAGGAGATTTATTGAGTACTGAAAACACTTATGCTAAAATTTTAACCGCCATGGCATTCCCTCACTGGCTTGCCACACGATTTGATCAACAAAATTATAGTGGGGAGATCTCAAGAACATTTTCTTTTGTTCTTGATAGAGCAAGCAATGCTTATCAAGCCTACTGTGGCTTAGAGGAATTACTAGAAAAAATTAACCTTAAGTCAATTTCACCACTTTATAAATATAGTATTTTCTCTTTTCTTACCTCAATATCGTTTTTAACCCAATGTGCGAGTCTACCAAAGGGTTACCTACCTTGGTGTGATAAAGTTTCGGAAAAGGTAACGGAATTTTTTTTTGGTAAGCTTGAAATCAAAGAAGAGTGCAGAAGAATTAAATTTGATAAAAGATACCCAGATCTAGTCCAAATCATTTTTATTTTGCTGGGCATTGTAGATATTCTGATGTTTCAAACTCCAGTTCAGTATTCATTTGATAAAACAGATGGCATCAAAGACAAATTAAGTTTAAACCAGTATTTTGCTTATGGGTTAAGAATCTGCATAGCATCAACCTCTATCCCATATTTTAATTTTAAATATTGGCAATTTGTTTTCCCATCATACAGAACAAAGTTTGCTTCCTTAAAAACAAGAGATAAGTTTAAAATAGCTGTAGTGAACTTTGTTCCCACAATCATGAACACACTCTTAGGTTTTATAACTGTTTCAAGCTGCCTACCTACTACTGATAATAAAGATACGCTTCAAAATATAATAATTATAATTGCTATGATAGGACCATTTTTAAGCAATTTATTTGTTTTGATACCTTTACTTCTAAATGCTGCTAGAAAGGTGGTCATAAGAAAGTTAGAACATGACTTTAAAACAATATCAAATTCAGCAGTAGTGTCTAGGAGAACAGAACAAGACCTTGAAAGCACAGCTTTTATTCGTAAGCTATATGACAGCCAGCCTGGCCACAATCCAGGCAAGACAAACAGCGCCGCTCTACCTCATGCTCATACTGGGCCATAAGCTTTAACCAAGGTTAAGAGTAAAATTTTATTTTAAATTTAACAACAATAAAGTAAGCCTTGAAACTTAAAAAAACCTTGCAATATTTTATTAATTATTTATTATACAATGGTCTTTTATTACTATCTTCATATAAGGGAATAAAATATGAATCCGACTCATAAGGTAATCCCTAAAAATCGTGATATTATTGCCTCTACAGTGAAAAAAACCGCTTCACCCAAGGCAGGCAACACCAGCTCAGAAACTATACAAGCCTGTAAAGAAACCTCAGACGAAAATAACAATCTTATTAAAGGGTCTGATTTAAAACACGCTTTAGAAGACTCTATTAAGTCTACGGATACTTCAAGCTCAAAAAGAAGTTCAAAAAGAAAAGCTGATGAGAGTCTTTCAAGCCCTAGACCTAAAAGTCCAAAAACAGATAGTGAAATCCCACAACCGCTTCCAGCAAACAAAGCTAAGCCAAACAGTCATTTAACAGGAGAACCTGGACAAATAAGGCCATCATCAAACCCAGCTGATGCATTGATAGGTCCACAAACACACATCCCCTTCCGATACACAAGGATGGACTCAAAAGAAAGTGAGGAAGAGCAGACAGATGGTGAGGAAGTGCTTATTGAAATCAATGAGCCAAAAATAGAGCCTAGAACACCATCACGCCTCTCTACTTGTTCACCCTGTATACTATCTTTTGCAATACCCTTAGCCAGCTTGTATAAATTCTTAGCTACAGGACAAGTTGTAGCGCAGCAAGTCATCGATAAAGATAGGGATTATAACGATCCACATAATTTTTACAAAAGAGTAAGCTATGAACGCATTGGCTTATTTTGCAGTATTATTAGCGTGAACATGAGCGCATGGTATATCTCACGCAAAAGCGCACTAGAAATCCAAACCGTAAAGCCCGAAAAAGTAATAAAACTTTCCCCATTTGGCAAAAAAATTAAAATGACCATGTTTGGCCTTGGCTTAACGAGCGCTTTAACCTTTCAAGCCATGAGTCATTATGCCGCATACCATGAACATGGTTTAATTAATTTATTCCTCTACCCTGTTTCAGGCTACTCATATTTCAAAACACCTGTTAAAGCATTCTACCATGTTAGTCTTTCTCTCACTACCATACCTTATTTAAGCTTTACTTTAGGTCAATGGATTACAGATAAAAAAATTTTTTTATTACAACAACAGAAAAAAAAATGCACTTTTGCAATTGGATCCATTTTCCTTATTGGCGGTAGAACGCTCCTGTATTATCATAATAACGCTGTATTTAAAGGTGATAGCCATAGTAGCTTTATACTAGACACGCTTAACATAAGCTCACTTATTGCGCAGCAGCTAATGGCAATGAGTACCCAAATGATAAGTCTCAGTGAATTATCAGAACAAATTAACAATAATAGTAAGGTACAAAATACCTCCTGTGCAAAGCCCCTAGTTTTAAGCCTTGCTTGGGCTGCGATGGAAGTTGTAAATTACAAAATAGTTGATGATTGGCTAGGGAGCGTTCCTGCAGTACTTTGTGCAATTTTTGATCTTGGAAACTACGCCTTATCTATACCACAACTTAGAGATCAAGCCTTGTCTTGGGCTACTTCATTCTTTTCGTGTTGTGGCAAAAGAAGCAAACAAGAAAAGCCAGATGCTAAAACACCCTTACTTTCAGCTTTGGATGTGACTGACCTTGAGACAAATACTCTACTACCCCCCGTCAGCCCATCTTCAATGGATGCTTAACTGGGTGCTCTAAGCTCTAACTTGCAAGCTTTGCCCAAACGACTAATGGCAACATATACATACACCCCTGTAGCGGCTTGTTGCCAGCTTCCTAAGTTTGCTCTATTGGTATGCAACACTTCCATCTCAACCCGCACAGAATGGGCCTTCACTTCGCTTATTTTTGCATGAATTTCCACATAGTCATGCACCATTATAGGTTTTATAAATCGCAGTTTTTCAACCGATCCAGTACAAAAACGACTTTCAGTAATTGAAGCGGTGGCAATTGCTCCAGCAATATCCATCTGACTCATTAACCATCCACCAAACATATCTCCGCCACTATTGGCATCAACAGGTCGTGCTGCAAATTTTAAGACTGGATTATTAATGGGATATGTATCCATAAAGTCTCCTTTTAAGTAGCTTGCTGGGTTTTTATAAATGCCTCTAACTTAGCAATAAGCAATGTGATATCTTCCTGGCGGGTATAGCGACCAAAAGAAAAACGAATACTTTTTTGTGCTATAGATGCCTCAACCCCCATTGCGGTAAGGACATGAGAAGGATTTTCATTGCCACTGCGACACGCAGATCCTGCAGAAAAAGCAGCATATTGGCTTAGAAAGTCAAAGAGCTGATCGCCTTCCACAGAGGCAATGGCAAAATGGAGAATATGTGGCACTTTGTTGTTTGGGTTGCCTGCAAAAACAAGGCCACCAGAGAGAGCCATAAGCGCTTTTTTAAATGCACTTTCTAGCTTTTGAATATGCGCATAATCTTGAGCCTGCTTGCGGGTAGCTTTTTTAATGGCAGCAGCCATTGCGACAATTTGATGCACCGCTAGCGTGCCAGAGCGCAAACCCATTTCATGTCCGCCACCAAAAAGGCCCACGCGCAGTCTTTGTGCGGTGTTATGGCATAGTACTAATGCCCCAACCCCCTTGGGACCATAGAACTTATGCGCAGAAATAGCAGCAAGATCCACGCCTAATGCAGGAATATCAACGGGTATTTTACCAACTGCTTGGACCATATCACAAAACATTAAGGCTTGATGGGCATGGGCTATCTGGCTAATTTTTTGAATATCTTGAATCACGCCCGTTTCATTATTAACCATCATCACCGCCACAAGGAGCGTATCGCTGCATATATGATCTTCTAGTTCGTTAAGATCTAATAAGCCATTTGCCATAGGTTTAAGCTTGGTAATTTTAAAGCCTTGGCTTTGAAGATAATCACAGGTAGCTAATACCGCTTGATGCTCGGTTTGCATGGTAATGATATGTTTTTTTTGATTATCCTTATGAAGTGCTAATCCTATTAAAGCCATATTAATCGATTCAGAGGCACAGCTGGTAAAAATCACCTCTTGAGCTTGAACATGAAGCGCCGCGGCAATATCTGCTCGTGCATTGCTTACGGCATCTTGTGCTTCTAAGCCCATTTGATTCGATACACTTGAGGGATTTGCATAAGCACCATGGCTTTCTTCCAAGTAAGGCAACATTGCAGCAACGGCCTCGCTACACACTGGAGTACTTGCGGCATAGTCAAGGTAAATAAGTTTATCAGGCATGATGGTTTTCCCTGTCTGATGCATTTCTCATCGCCATAGCACAAATACCGCGCAGTAATTTTACTTCGGTTTTGTATAAACGATTTCTCACAAACATGCGTTTGAGCCTTGGTAATAATTTCTTAGGTTTTTTGGGATCCAAGAAGCCAATTTGCATTAATGCCATCTCAAGATGCGCATAAAATTGCTCCATTTCCTGTGCATTGGCAAAGGACTCTATAAAATCAGCGTTTGGCCTTTGGGCATCATGCTGTAAAATACTGCTTTGTAGTTGATAGCATAATACCTGTACCGCCTGGGCAAGATTCAAGGAGCTGTAATCTGGATTGGTATCAATGACAACTTGGAAGTGACACTTGCTTAATGCATGGTTATCTAACCCGGTACGCTCGGTTCCAAATAAAATAGCAATATCGCCATGAGCCTCTAAAGGCTCGTTGATAATATGTTTGGCCATTTCAACAGGAGTATGTGCAGCAATGGCTAATTCTCTATTCCGGGCAGAAGAACCATAAACCAAAGTACAATCTTTGAGCGCTTCATCAAGCGTATCTACAACCTGCGCCTTTTCTAGAATATCATCAGCATGGGAGGCAAGTGCAGTGGCTTTGGGGTCTGGAAAAGACTTTGGCGCAACCAGATATAAATTTGTAAAGCCCATGGTTTTCATCGCTCTTGCCGCTTGTCCAATATTGCCAGGGTGACTGGTATGGTCCAAAACAATGCGAATTTTTTTGTTTAAGCGGTTAAATAGTGGCGTCATAGAATAATACTACTGGGCATAAGCGTAGAAATATTGTATCATCTTTGCAATGAAAACCAAGCCAGGATAGAGCAATGCATGCATATTTAAACACCGCCCTTGCTGCAGCAAAAGAAGCCGCCCTTATTATTAACAAAGGAGCGGATAATCGTCGTTTTATTAAGAAAAAAGAAAAAGCACCCAATGACTTTGTCACAGAAATAGATCTGCAAGCAGAAGCCTGTATTATGGAAGCTATTTCTGCCTGCTACCCTGATCATCGTTTTTTAACTGAAGAAAGCCACCCAGATACCGAACTTGAGGGTGATGCACCTTTATGGATTATTGACCCCCTGGATGGTACAAGTAACTTTTTACGCGGTATAGACCAATATGTTATTTCTATTGCAGTTTATGATAAAGGCCAGGTTCAACATGGTTTAATCTATAATCCCACAAGCGGGGACTATTACGCAGCAACTAGAGGACGTGGTGCACGTTTTAATGCTAAACGCATTCGAGTAGAGCAACAAAACAACCGTCTTTCTACTGCTATGGTATCCACTTCCTTACCAAGAAACCGTGACTATCTTGATAAACAACTTGCTATCTTTAGACAATTAGCACAAAAATCAAAAATACGCTCCAGTGGTTCCTTTGCACTAGATTTAGCCTATGTGGCCAGCGCCAAACTTGACGCCTTTTGGTGTTATGATGCCAAAATATGGGACTATGCTGCTGGCCTACTTATTGTAAAAGAGGCTGGAGGAAGGCTTACCTCTTTGGAAGGTGCGCCTTTAACTTTCCCATGTGAGCATATTTTAGCTTCAAGCCCCGCATTGTTACCTGCTTGCCTAACCTTACTCAATGAAACCCATAAGGTAAAAAAAGAAGCATGAGTGAAAAAGCCTATATTGAAGAAAGTAGCGCACTACTAAAGCAAGGAGAATTTGAGCGTTATATTCAGCACAGCCAAGATCATCTAAGAAATACACGTAAGGACCAGCAATATCCTTATGATCAAAAAACCATTGATCACAATAGCCCTTATTGCCTAATTCCAGAAAATTACGATCATCAGCGCGCTATTTTAATGATTCATGGCTTTATTGCCTCGCCTTATGCCATGCGCGCTGTTAGCGATCATTACCTTAAAAAAGGCTATATGGTTTTAGCCATCGCACTTCCTGGTCATGGCAGCACTCCAAAGCAACTGCTTGAGTGTGACAACAAAGACTGGCTTAAAGTGTGCCAAAGTGCCTTAGAAGGCTTAAAAAAACACGCTAAAAAAATCGCTATTGGCGGCTACTCACTTGGGGGTGCGCTAGCCTTTTTAACCGCACACAAACAAAGCATCGACCATTTATTTTTAATGGTACCGTGCCTAGCTCTAGCTCCAGCGCATTCTGTAGCACAAGTTTTTGGTCATATTGTTCCCAAGTGGCCCCTAAAACGCATATGCCTGCAACCACCTCCACAAATGGAGCACCACCCAGTACAATATGAACAATTTCCAATGGCTGCCGTGGTCTCAGTTTTAAATGCAGTATCGGCCTTTAAGAAACTTCCCACTACCTCATGGAAAAACACTTGTATTAAAATGGTCGCCACCCACGAGGATATTACCGTCTTAGCCGATAAGTCTCTAGAATTTTTCAAAAAAAATCAGCATCCACAATCCTATCTCCGTTTCTATAGCGCTAAACCTTTACGTTTTGAAGATAGCCGCATAGCGGTGATAGACAGTCGCAAACTTGGAAATAATATTCAAAGTATGAGCCATATTGCAGTTCCCTTTACAACACAGGATCCTATTTATGGCAGTTCGAGTTTTCATGCAGGCTATGGGGAAACCAACTGGCAATTAGGTGAATTTTTACCAGATGAGAAAAAACAACGCGCCAGACTTACTTTTAATCCTGATTTTACAGCAATGATGGAGGCTTGTTTTAGCCAAACATAAAGCTAAAAGCCTAAAACTGTTTCAGGTGATTGAGGTGATTTAGATGAACATAAATATGCATTAACTTCTTTTTCGATATATGCTGCAAAAGTTGCGGTATATTGAGGCAACACATCATCCTTTATTGTCTCAGTGCACTTAGGACTTAAATCACCCTTGAGCAGTACAAATATACTTTCACCCTTAGACATTACTTTTTGTAAATCCTGATTTCTATGATGTATAAGCTTATCATCTATATTGCAAGCCAATTTACAACCTTCAGCAGCGCTAGAGAATTGATAGGCAAGATAAAAAATAATTTTTGCTTCCTTGTTAGGTATAGTGCAATTAGAGTCATTAAATAAATCTCTATAAAAATTTAGCAAAGCACTTAATTCTTCATTTACTTTTACAAATTCATGTATATATTTAAAAATCTCCATATACAATAATCTTAAATGTGACAATTAATAATAAAATATATAATATTCGTACGTTTGTCAATACATTTACGCATTAGCTTTAAGAGCTGCACAAATAAACATATCCAGATCACCATCTAAGACACTTTGTGGGCTACTGACCTCCACATTCGTGCGCAGGTCTTTGATGCGTGATTGATCTAATACGTAGGAGCGTATTTGACTCCCCCAGCCAATATCAGCCTTGGCATCTTCTTGTTGTTGTTTTTGTGATTGACGTTTTTGCATTTCTAAATCATACAATTTAGCGCGGAGTTGTTTCATTGCCTGGTCTTTATTTTGATGCTGAGAACGGTTATTTTGACATTGCACCACAATATTACTCGGCAAATGGGTTATCCGCACTGCAGAATCAGTTTTATTAACATGTTGGCCCCCTGCCCCGCTGGAGCGATAGGTATCAATACGAATTTCATCACTTTTAATTTCAATATCGATGTTATCATCCACTTCTGCTGTTACAGAAACTGCAGCAAAAGAAGTATGGCGGCGATTGCCTGAATCAAAGGGAGATTTACGTACGAGGCGATGGACACCATTTTCAGTCCTTAGCCAACCATAGGCATATTCGCCTTTAAAATGTAAGGTGGCGCTTTTAATACCTGCCACCTCCCCTGGAGATACTTCTATAATTTCAACTTGAAATTGATGCGCCTCTCCCCAACGTAGGTACATGCGCATAAGCATTTGTGCCCAATCTTGCGCTTCGGTTCCACCTGAGCCTGATTGTATTTCAAGATAGGTATCGTTTTGATCTAAGGGGTGATTAAACATACGCCTAAATTCCAGCCGGGCCATTTTTTGCTCGGTTTGAGAGAGCATCTTTTGACATTCATCATATATAGCCTGATCTGATTCTAATGTTAGCATTTCCAGCCAATCTTTAATATCTTCAAGGGTTTTTTCTATCTTAATGATACTATGAACCGTTTGCTCTAACTGGGTTTGTTCTTTACCTAAATCTTGAGCCTTTTGTGGACTTTCCTGCCATAAAGCCTCGTTAGATAGCTCTAGCAAAACCTCATCAAGGCGTTCTTTTAGCCGATCAAAGTCAAAGATACCCCCGAATGGAGCCAAGTCGTGTTGATAAATCTTTGTAATGTTCTTGAAATGGAGCAAGTTCCATGTTATACCTTAGCTGCCTGGAATAAAGCAAGTGATCATAGCATAAAGCGACTTTAAATTCAAGCTGGCGAATAAAGAGAAAAATGGCCTTTACTTATTTGTAAATATAAACAAAGGTAAACATGACATAAATCATTGTTTTTTTCCAGATTTATATTAGAATAACATCAGAAATCAAATTGGCATCTACATATGAATAGTTTCGAAAAACCATCACAAGAAGATTCTCTACTAAGCCTTATGAATAATAAAAACACTAGCCTTATTGAGCTTGATAAGGGGCAAAGGCTTATGTTAGATAATGCACTCTTTTATATCAAACAGGGCGCTTTTAAAAAAATCAAGATCACGGAGGATGGCAGGGAACAAATTGCACATTTTTATTATCCTGAGGAAATTATTGGCTGTAGTTCAAAAGATAATAAATTAGATTCTTATCAGACTGTCTCCTTGACAACAAGTATAGTTTATAAAATTTCAGAACATGAAATTTTAAAGCAAATGCACAGCAAAGCCCCTATTCAAACAATCATTTTCCAATTAATGACCCGCCGCATGAGCCTAGGATCCTCTGTTGTTTTAAATGCCAATGCGGATGAACGTATTTTGGCTTTTTTATTAGATGCTTATGCCAGAAATATTGACCTAGAAAACGAGAAAGCTCTCACCCTTGTGATGAGCTATAAAGAGCTTGGTAATTTTCTTGGCTTAAGCCCAGAAACTATTTCAAGGCGCCTAAAACACCTTGCAAAAAAAGGCTATTTTTGCTACAAGAATAGGACCTTTTGGCGTTTCAATTTTCCAGAAATGAACCTGATGATTTCATAAGACATTTTTTGCTGATCTATATCAAGGCTATTTGCGCCAAATGGTATATAATTTACCGCAACGTTTTATACTACTAAAAGGAAACACATGCAAAGCAAAGATAATTGCAAACTATGTTACATACGCCACGTTTGTTTTCCACATGTTTTAAACCTTATACAACAAGAAACCTTCCAAGATAATGTATTATACGCCACTAAAAAAATTGAAAAGGGCAGCCATCTTGTCCACTTGGATCAAACATTTAAAGATTTGTATATGATAAAGCATGGCTCTTTTAAAAAATCGATCACAAAGCTCGATAATCGCGAACAAATTGCAGCTTTTTATTTTCAGGGCGAAGTTATGGGCTTTCGTGCCTCCTGTGAAAAGAAATATACTGGTAATATTATTGCACTTGAAGACAGCATTGTATGCACTATTAAATACGATGCATTAGAGAAAATGGCACAGCAATACCCTGATTTTCAAAAAAATCTTTTAAACACAATGAGCCAAAGATTACATAATCAAGATAGTACTATTTTAAATGCAACCGCAAAAGAGCGGGTTATTGCATTTTTACTTCAGACTTTTACCAGACTCTACAAGCCCCAAGCAAATGCGCTTAATGCACTTAAGGGTGTTTTTCAACTGAGTATGAGCCGAGATGAAATTGGCGCCTACCTTGGCCTCAATGCTGAAACCATCTCACGTATGCTCACAGAACTATCTGAAGAAAATCTTATTAAAAGCTCCGGCAAGCACATTGAGCTTATTAATCAAGAAGCACTTTATAAAAAAATAGACACTCCAATGCCACAATAAAGCGCAGGCATAAATCCCTTTTTCTCTTTTCGTTTTAGCACCTTTTAGCCCATTATCAAGAGCATTTATAAAAGCTTGGCGAGCTTTTTTATTAAAGATGGTCCCTTATAGATAAACCCGGTATAGCACTGCACTATGTCAGCGCCGAGCTTACGTTTTTCTTGCATTGCCAAAGGGCTATCTACGCCCCCTACTCCTATAACAAGCATTTCTTTATTGAGATGTTTTTTCATTTTCACTAATGTTTCATTACTATGTTGGAGTAAAATCTTGCCACTGATTCCACCTTGTTTAAGCGGCAGGGAATTTTTAATATCCTTGGGCCAATTTGAGGAGGTATTGCTGATAATCACCCCATCGATTTGGTGTTTATTAAGTTGTGCTGTAATGGATTTGATTTCTACATCGCTTAGATCTGGGGCAATTTTAATAAAGATATTTTTATAGGCATTATATTTTGCGCATAATTGTTTTTGCTGGCTTTTAAGCATCTTCAAAAGTTGTTCTAAGTAATGATCTTGTTGCAGATCTCTAAGTCCTTTGGTATTTGGGGAGGAGATATTTACGGTAATATAATCGGCATAGGGATAGGCTTTTTCCAGGCAATATTGATAGTCATCAATGGCATTTTCAAGTGGCGTATCTTTATTTTTGCCAATATTAAGGCCTATGATACCGGAAAAGGATGCTTTTTGAAGTTGATTGATGCCGTAGTCTATGCCTTTATTATTAAAGCCCATGGCATTGACCAGTGCCTGATATTTAGGGATGCGAAAAAGGCGCGGTTTTGGATTACCTTTTTGTGGTTTCGGGGTCAGAGTTCCAATTTCAATAGCGCCAAAGCCTAAAGCGCCAAGGGCATCGATATAATCGCCATTTTTATCAAGACCGGCGGCAAGACCAATACGATTTTTAAATCTTAGGCCTTGATAGCTAAAACCACAGCCAGGATCTTGAGGCACTGGTTTTAACAAGTGCCAGCGCTGTAGCCACTTGAGGCTTTTAAGAGCAACAACATGGGCACTTTCTGCGGGCAAAAGAAAGAGCAAAAATCGAAAGATAGGGTACATGCTTGGCGACCTAGATACGTTTTGATTATTAGAACCCAATTTTACTGTGCTGTCAATTTATGCCTTGGCTATAGAATCAAGATTGTTTCTTTGCTCTTACATCTTGCGTAGTGGATAAGCTTTAGATATATAAATTATAAAAAATATTATTTAATTTTTGAAATAACTGCTGTTTGATCTATGCTTAAGGTACAACATGACAAAAACGAATCATAAGGAACTATCGCTATGACACTAGTTAGAACGATCCTACTAAGCTTTTTAGCAGCTTTTTTTCTTATCGGGAAGGGTTTTGCACAAGAGGCTGGTTCATGTGATAATATTACGTCAATTGAATCTGTTGAAGTTTTGATTGAAGCTAATGGTAATTTTGGAATGGGTAATCATGAAGACTATGCAATTTGTATTAAAAAATTATTTCCCCAAGCAAAGTATATATATTTACGCTGGAACTCTAAATGGAATGGTGATAAAGAAAAAATGGATCAAATGAAGAAAAAAGCAAGTGAAATAAAAGGTAAATATAGCTCGATTAATATAGGATTCCAACCTGATAATACAACCGCTAGCTATGAGCATTGGGGTTGCGGTAATATAGATAGTCAAGATCAAAGCACTCAGTGCGTTTTTAAGTCTATTATCCAGCTTTTAAACGAACTGAATAAAGAATCTGTTTTTACTAGTTTTGCAATTGAGCAAAGTGATATATTATTACTCGGGGATAAAGATATTGAATTTAAAGATCGCATAGAAAATCAAAAAAAATGTTTAAGTGGAGAGCAGGTTGTTGATTGGTGCCCGGAAGATAAGCAACTAAAGACACCGTTATTTACAAATGACGGCTCCTATGGCTATACAGCGCCATCTTGTCAAGAAGCGACATCGCCTTATGATTTGGTCTTTCCACAAATGTATAACTTATATTCAAATAATAAAGTTAACGTATCCCACTTAAATATTAAATGCAATGATGGTTCAAATGAATGCATACTAGTTGATGCAGCAGCATCTACTGAAGGCTGGCTTAATGGCGATGAATATGCTCCAGCTATTTTATGTTCTGGTACTGCAGGGACAGGAGAGGGAAGTTGTGGTGATATGTGGATTGACTCTATTTTTAACCATGTAAAGACGATCACTCCTGAAAATGCTGCACGAATAGTTGCAACATTAGTAAAAGCAAAAACAGGAGATTGGACAGATATAAATTGCATGAATAAAAAAACATCTTTTGCTTTTTCTGGAGAAAGCAAAATAAATTCTGGTGCTAGTGGAAGTGCCTTTCTTGGTCAATACAACAATGAACAGTTATTTAATTTTTTTAATGAACTTAATAGTCTCTTAACCCGTCCTTTTGCTCTCTACAGCTTTGATACCCTACAAGCTTTTAAAGATTATTTTGATGAATAAGCAGCATAGAAAAAATGCTTTAACTTCATGAGCAAAAACAAGCGCCACGTAAAGTACTCCGCTCAGCTGCAATATTTGTTGTTTAATCTGCAAGGAGCCCTGTTTGTTAACAAAGGAGAAATACCAGAAGCTAAGTTGGCGTTGCGCCTATGAACACATACCTGCGGCATTTTAAGTCTTTTAGCTCTCAAGGTTCTTTACCTATTAAGAAATAATTTTGGATCCGATAGTTGGAACCCAAAGTAGCCAGGTTTGCGCTAAGGCCTAAGCTTATTAGCAAAGAACGACCACGACCGAAGGGTCATCCTGAACTTGATCGGGTTTATTTTAATTTGAAAGAAAATGTACAAAAGTAAAAGCTGATTCCTATACATCTTTAAATATTACACATTGCTTAAACCCTTTACTCACATCAGCTGACTATAAAAACCTATCCTTCGCGCTCTTGATTAAAATAGATAAAAACAGTACAATAGTTTATGAACTAAAATCCTAGATTTTTATGCACTTTGCCCCTATTGCTTCACCTCATGGTCCTTTTATATGCTATAGAAAAATCCTTTGTGCTATCTTCGCCCTTTTAGGGGGCCTAAGCCCTGTACTATCTTATGCAACAAAAAGCCAAACCTTGCGCATTACCCTAAACATTGCATCAGGGGTTAGCATAGAGGAATTCTCGCCACAAATGGATGTTATTCTTACCCCAGCTCAAATTGCCTCAGAAGGTATTACCCTCAAGCAAGCTTTTAAAATTTCCGATAACAACCACTTTATTCAACTGCAAATGCAAAAAAAATCACTCGATAGCAAAAACCCTGACAATAAAAATATGCATTTTAATCAAAGCTACTCCCTGCCCTACAGTATCCACATCGAACCCTGTGGCAGCAATAAACCCCAAGACGCTAAAATTCTTAACCACCCAGATCAAAACCCACAAATAGGCTTTAGCCAAATTGATCAATACCTACAAGGAGAA
Organism: uncultured Gammaproteobacteria bacterium; assembly: GCA_902563055.1. Classification (GTDB taxonomy): domain Bacteria; phylum Pseudomonadota; class Gammaproteobacteria; order Francisellales; family CACEW01; genus CACEW01. The sequence continues at coordinate 16,498 of CACEWE010000024.1, forward strand.
AGCTGCACCACACACCCGGCTGAACTGGTTATTAAAACCAAACCAGCCATTGTGCCAGAAGCAAGCCACGGTCAGGCAGAAATTAATATGCTCGTTAAGGCTGTCTGAGAAAATAGCCTCTGTCATTATCTTCAAGATGAGACAAAAAGATTAACTTTATTTTATAAAAAAGAAAATATACTAGGGCAAAATAGCCGTGTCAAGCATAGATACCCTACAGTATCCATATTGGACCTTGCCAAGGGAAATGAATATGCTTATTTAAGCAGTCTAAATAATGTGACTGTAAAAAGACTTATCAGAGGCCATTATTTTGGGGTGAACCACTATCCTTGGATGAATTTCTATCTTTTTCTAGTCTAAGCCTTTGGAGAAATTATGTTCTCTTTCCTTACGAATCAATTCAATAGCACGTCTGATCACCTCAGCTTCATTAAACTGTAATAAACGATTAGTATGAAGAGCTCCGAATATTAAGGGTCTAACTTGTTCCATTTTCAGAGCCTTACTTTGCTGAAGAGGCGGTATTGCCTTAAGAAAACCTTCGAGGCTTTTCTTGTCCTCAAAATTCTCAACTTTCTTAATTAGTTCAGACCTCAAATTACTGCTTAGACACTCGGCACTGAAGGCAACAAGAATATCTGCTAACTTTTTTTTATCCTCCTTAGAAGCAGGTTTATCATCATCAGTGAATTTTAAACAATCAACCATCAAAGCAGCAAGAGCTTTAAGTTTTTCTGGTTTTTTCATACCTGTTTCATTAAATGCAAAATCTCTAAGCTCATCATAAGCTTCATTAACATTAAATGCCATCTTTGCACTCCTTTTCTAATCATTACATTTTAACATAAAAATAAACTAGTTTAATTATACTACAGAATACCATAATTGTCAACTTATTTTTTGCATAATAATACACAATTTAAATACAAAAAAATAACCTTAGGATAAAATAGTTCCAGGCAATAAAACCAGCCATTGTGCCAGAAGCAAGCCACGGCCAGGCAGAAATTAATATGCTCGTTAAGGCTGTCTGAGAAAATAGTCTCTGTTTTTATCTTCAAGATAATACAAAGAGATTAACCTGAACAAAATTAAAAGCATTAAACAAGGAACAAAAAGAATAAAACACTTCAGTGATATAGTAATCAAATCGAGTGTATCAGGAAATTGAGTAAGTGATCCATAGCGATTCATTTTTTAACCTTATTTTTTCTTTATGTATAAATAAAATTTAATAATCCCTTGCATGATTCTCTTGGTATATGCTCTTTAAACGCGCTTTAGCAATATGGGTATAAATTTCTGTGGTAGAAATAGAGCTGTGACCTAATAATAATTGCACCATCCGTAAATCTGCACCGTGATTGAGCAAATGCGTTGCAAATGCATGACGCAATGAATGCGGCGATATATTTTTGCTTATCTCACAAACTTTCGCATAATGCTTGATACGATACCAAAAACTCTGCCTTGTTAAACCACCACCACGACCTGTTACAAAGAAAAAATCACTGCAACGACCGTTTAATAACATCTCACGCGCATCATTTTGATAGGCAAGGAGCATTTTTTGTGCCGTCTCACCCATCGGCACCAAACGGACCTTTTCCCCCTTACCTAAAACCCGAACTACCCCTTGACGAAAATTAATACTGCTTAAAGATAAGGCAATAAGTTCACTCACCCTAAGCCCACTTGCATACATCAGCTCTATCATCGCCTTATCTCGCACCCCAAGTGGCTCAGACATATCTGGTGCCTCAAGCAAAGCCTCTATCTCCTCCTCACTTAAACAATCAGGTAAATAACGCTTTTTCTTAGGCAAGGCAATAATCGCACTAGGGTCATCCTCACGGTAGCCTTGCAAAACCTGCCATTGAAAAAAATGTCTTAATGATGAAGTAAATCGCGCCTGACTGGAAGTGGCATAATCGGCTTTATTTAAATGCTCAATAAAAGCAGTAATCTGCGCACTGCCAATAGCGTCTATTTTCTCATCACCTAAAAATGCTTGTAATTGTTTTAAATCACTCTCATAAGCACTTAAGGTATGAGAAGACAAACCCCGCTCTAAGGCTAAATGTTCTAAAAAAGACTCGATTAAGGTTTGATCCATGCTTACATACTTTAATTCAATTATAAAATGGTAACAAAACCATATATATTGTCAATAAGGGCAACACGCTTAACTTTAAAGGTCAGCGAGCATCTCTATACACAATAAACCATGGCGCAAAGGCACTAAAGTGGTTTTATAATCAGGATTATCTTGCATCTGCGTGATAAAGTCAGTCATATATTCTTGCTTTGCTTTGAACTTTGGATGACCAGGCTCTCCAGGGCATAAAACATCATCAATAACAATCATGCCGCCTTTGGCTAAACGCTTTAGAGCTAATTCTACATAGGTAAAAGATTTGCGTTTTTGAGCATCTAAAAAAATAAAATCAAATTGCTTTGCAACATCCACTTCCTTTAGATAGTATAAGCCATCGATGCACAGCGCCTGAATTTGATCAGCCAAACCAGAGGATTGAATCCATTTTTGTGCGCGTTGATAACGCATTTCCCCAACCTCTAGCGTGGTTACCTGCACCGCTTTACTTGCAGCTGCAAAACTAATTGCACTGTAACCAAGATAGGTTCCAATTTCTAAAATATGTTTTGCACCACGCTGCACTATAAGTTTTTGCAAGTAGCGCGACATGTCTTTGCCTATCATCATTTTAGGCTTATCACCCTCTAAAATAGCACTTTGGGTTATTTGAGATAAACAATCATCAATACTTGCGGCATCAACTGACATACAAAGCCCTATTGGCCAATTTTTTCACGTGAGGAAAAAGCATGATTTAAAGTATGGGCATCAACATATTCAAGCTCACCACCAAAAGGCACCCCATAGGCAATACGCGATGTGGGCACCTGATACTTTTTCGCTAGAGCTAGTAAAAAATGCATCGTCGCCTCCCCTTCTATCGTAGGATTAATGGCTAATATTAGCTCTTTAATGACACCACTTTTAAGACGCGCCTCTAAATGCTCCAAGCCAAGATCCTCAGGACCCACTCCATCTAAAGGAGAGAGCAAACCCATTAAAACAAAATAAAGGCCATTGTACTGTGCACCCTGCTCTATAGATATAAGATCCATCGGCGTTTGCGTGACACACAATAGATGTTGATCACGATTTGCATTGGTGCAAATTGGACAAGTGTCATATTCAGTAATCGTCCGGCATACAGAGCAACGACCAAGATTTTCTAAAGATTCCTGAATAAGCACAGCAAGATCTTTGGCTTTCTCAGGTTTTTTCTCAAGCAAAGTTAAAGCCATTCGTTGCGCACTCTTTTGACCAACCCCAGGCAAAATACACAAGGACTGAACCAATTTGGCCAACAAAGGGCTAAAACTATGCATGTTTAATACTTACTTAATTGTCAGACTGATCACCAACAGGAGGTAAATTCATACCTTCTGGAAGATCCATACCTTCGGCTAAGTTCATAATTTTTTGCTTGGACAAATCTTCAACTTGACGCACTGCATCGTTGAATGAGGCTACGATTAAATCTTGAATAAACTTAACCACTGTTTCAGCACTGCCTTCACCTTCTCCATCTGCTTTTGTCTTCTTATCCCAAAGCTTATCGGCAATCACTAAAGATTGAACTTGATGGCGACCATCCATTTTACACTTAACAAGACCAGCACCTGCAACCCCTTCAACTTGGGTATTAGAAAGCTCATCATGGGCTTTTTTCATTTGCTCTTGCATTTCTTTTGCTTGTTCCATTAATTGATCGATATCCATTTTTTTTACTCCTTTTCAGTGATTTCTACAGATTCGCGGACTATTTTCGCATTAAATTCATCTAAAATAAAGCTAAATTCAGCATTATTATCAAGTTCTTGTAACAGATTGTCTTTCTTTTCTTCATGCACTTGCTGTTTTTTAGCGCTCGGGCTCTTTTCTAAAGCTTGATTTGATTGGGTGCCCTTCAAGGAAAAAGTAACCGTTAGCGCTTGACCAAAATAAGCGGAAACCGCATTTTTGATTGATTGTTCTATAGCACTAGAGCACAAAGCTTTAAAAGAAGGCTCATAACATAACGTAAGCGTTTGATCTTGCCAGACGCCCTGACAATGTGAGGCAAATTGCTTAGCCATACCGCTTAGCTCAAGCTTAGGATAAAGCTCCAAATAAGCAATACTGCCAAGCTCATCAGTACTAGATAGCTTGGACTCTGGCGCACTTGATGATTGCGGTACTTGCGTTTGAGGACTGGATACTTTTTCTATTTTTGCGGTGTTTACAGGCTTGGATGCAAGGGGTTTTACAGCTAGTTTTTTGGCAGGCTGCGCTTTTGTAGTTGGCAAAGTTTGTACTGCACCTTCGCTAAAAGCAGGCGTAAAAGAGAGCATTCTTAGAAGCGTCATCGAAAAGGCCATTTGCATATCAAAAGAATCCGCAAGCGTCTTTTGCGCTTTTTGACAAATTTCATAATAGAGTTGTAACTGATTAGGCTCAAAGTTTTGAACATATTCCTGGAGCGTTTCTTTGTCTAGAAAGCTCTCATCATAGGGTTTATCCATGCTTTGAAAATAACTAAAATGAAAACAAATAGCAGCCATATTTGCCAACACATTTTGAAAATGACAGCCGCTTGACGCATAGTATTCCATAGCTTTTAAAGTAGCGGCTTTATCTTGTGCTGCAATATGCACCAAAGTCTTCAGATCTTGATTTTGATCGGCTAGACCAAGCATCGCTTGTACTTTGTCCCGATCTATGCTTCCTGCACCATAGGCAATGGCTTGATCTAATAAACTTAAACTATCACGGACACTGCCCTTGGCACTATAGGCCAATGATAATAAAGCTTTATCGTCAGTTGCAATTTTTTCTTGCTCTAAAATATAGCTCATATGCTTGGCTAATAAAGCGCTGGGCACTTGTTGCAAACGATATTGTAAACAACGGGATAAAACGGTAATGGGTAATTTTTCAAGCTCTGTAGTGCATAATAAAAACTGAACGTGCGCAGGCGGCTCTTCTAAGGTTTTTAGCAATGCATTAAAACTATGACTAGAGAGCATATGTACTTCATCAATAAGATATATTTTATAACGCCCCATACTTGGCGCATAAGGAACATTTGCTAATAAGTCTCTGGTATCTTCAACCTTGGTACGCGAGGCGGCATCAATTTCAATAAGGTCTGGATGATGCCCTTCCTGTACTGCTTTGCAATGATCACATGCACCACACGGCTCACCCTCTGGGCTTAAGGCTTGGCAGTTAAGTCCTTTAGCTAAAAGACGCGCTAAACTTGTTTTACCCGTACCGCGCGTTCCAGTAAAAAGATAGGCATGATGGGTTTTATTTTTTTGTAAAGCATGGGTTAAGGCGGTTACGATAGGATCTTGGCCCAAGACTTGATGAAAAAAACGTGGTCTATAACGTCTTGCAAGTGCTTGATAGCTCATGAATAAAAGCCCCTTATGAAAAAAATGGTGGCAACATTAGCCACACTTCAACGCCCATATCCATAACTACCGTTGCTTCCTTCCGGACCTGGCGGGGTTTGCTATTTCATGTCGCAAAGGGACCAATGTCACCATAACGCTTTTTAAACCAGTGTTGCTATAAGAATGCTTACAAGCAAAGGCTCAAAAAGTGCCCCATTATACTCTGTAGAAGCCCTTGGTGCAATGGTTATTTTATGCAAAAAATTTGTTTTCTTGCAAAATTATTTTCAGCATGGATAAGCGCCTAACTATGGATTTGTGCAGCAGAGGAGAAAGCTTGTGGTTTTACCTAATGTAATCTGTAAATTGTACTTAATTTTGCAAAAAGATTTTTATTACAAAACCTTAGACAAAAAAAATAAAGCGATAAACGCAACTACAAAGTGAGCCTTGAGAGCAAACACATTCAAAAATCAAGAATCTTTTGATATTTGAGCAACTATAACAAAATTGAAATAATAGTGATGATAACAACTGTTCTATTCTTATACTAATCAAACCGGGATTTACTTTTTATTCTAATTTTTTATTTTCCAGAAACTTATGACCTAAGAAAAAAGCCACCGACATATTAAAACAAAATTTCACTTTACCTATCTTTTTTTTAGCATATAATACTCCCTGAAATAACAGATAAACATTACCTTTATGCATTCATCCATGCATTATTCGCCATAAATGTTTATTACAAAAGAACAGTAAAAAAACAAGGAGATAAAATGCCAACATTATTTGATTGTGCTTGCCTATTTGCACCATTTAGAAATTTGTGTGGAAAAACAAGGCCAAATGGAAAAAAAAAAATTTTGTTAAGTGAATCTGAAATTATGCGTCTTCGAGATATTTTAAACATTGCCAAACAAAATATAGACTCATGGGGACAAAACCCTTTTAGAAGTCCAAGTTGTAATATTAATGATAACCTTGAACCTGTTTTTAAATTTATTGAAGAAAAAGGCGGAAATATAAATCGAAAAAGCCTTAAAAAATTTCCTATAGGTACAACTTCTCTTTATGAAGTTATTAAACCGCGTTTATACGATGCTTTAACGTCCCTGCATGAACAATTGGACGAACAGAACACGATTAAAATTTCAGATGACACTGAAAACAATAAAGAGCCATTAGCTAACAAGATACAAGTTGATTTAGGCCCATTTGAAACAAAGCTTGAAGCCACTCAAAAAACTAAAAAACGGAAATTTACACCTCTCGAAGTAGGTAAAGTGATAATGCATAATGATAGATCTTTGCAACAAGGATGCTTCAATAATCGTTCTGCCGGATTAGAGAATCAAGAAAAACAGAATCTTACTCTTGCAGATGTAGGTGATGAATTAGATGATTTAGATTATGCCAGTTTAGTGAATCAAGAAAAACAAACACAAAATCCTACTCCTTCATATGTAGATGATCAACCAACTCAAGAACATTTTCCCCGCCCACCTAACGAATTAATGGCTAATCCTTTTATCGAACGTAAAATAGACATTGATGAAAGCTGCGATGCCTATAATTATAAAGTCGTATAAACACATAACGATAAAGCAAGTCAGATATGCAATAGGTATATCTTTGGATAATACGAGAAACATTCAAAATCATACAAAAAAACAAAAAAACAGAAAAACACCTTTACGTTAATTTTTTATGCGATATAATCATATTGTAGATATTTCAAACAATATACTCTAAAACCCCAATAAAAAACCAGAAATTATTTATATATATTTACATGCGTCTAATCGAATAAAAGGAATTATTAATATGAATTTTCAAGAAATTACAGATTAAACGTTCAGATATTTAGGGAAGTTTTTGAACTCATACTGCGACCTTAATTTATCTGCTGAAGCTGCACCAAATGAAAATGAAGTAGATCAATGTAATGGCAAAACAGCTGCTATGGCACTTGGAACAGGAATAGCCATAACACTTCTTGCCCCTAAACTCTACAAGGTTTGCAAAATGCTGTCTAACCATTGCAGAAAGTCACCTAAGTTAATGGTGAATAAAAAAGATGTGAGAGATATAATCAATTTATTAAAACAACATGCTAAAAACATGCCTGTCAATCAAGACTCAGGTATCTGTAGCCGTGCTTCTAAAAGACATAGATATTCTATTGGTACAGCATTGTTAAAGCTTGTTCCTGAATCTGGCTCTCATAATTTACATACCGCCCTTGAAAAAATCAAAGGAAATATTGACGCTAGGCCTATAAACCAAGCTCAACAAGATAAAATAAAAGAGGTATTTGAAAGAGCAAAACAGCAAATACCAAAAGGTAATGGAGAATATGATTTCTATGATTGGCTTACCTAATTGCATAAGGGTCTTAAGATAGCTGTCTTTGGCCAGAATCTCTTATCCACATGTAGTAAGTCTAGTTTTACCTCGAGAAAACCTGGTTTATCAAATAATAGTAGGGCTTTCAACCCCAGAACAAGAATTACTGAACCAGAAGGAAATAACTATGGTGCAATGGCCCCATATGTAAGACCTGGATTAGGCCAGAAACTTAATAGAACTAATGGGAGTCGCAATCTTGGCGATAGTAATGGACCGGACCAAGCGGCCACTGCTGTCTAATAATGCATTGTGATGTAATGCTTTGAGTAATAGGAGAAGCACTATGCTTCTCCTTTTTTTTAGTGTTAAAAAATGTTTGGTATACAAGACCTTTAAATTTTTACACAAATGAGATGTGCAACGTGCATTTGCAATTCAAAAAAGAGTTTTTGATTTGATCACTATCTTAAGAAAATATTAAAGCGATAAACGCAACTAAAAATGTGTGTCTTGACAGCAATTCCATTCAAACTGTAATAACGATTTTCTATAAGATACACTGCAAACCGCAAAATAGAATACAATACAATCAATTGCGCATATTTAATGCAAACCAAACTGGATTTTAATTTTTTTTTAATAATATGATTTTTTTCATACATTTAATAATAAAGGTCATCATACAGTTATTATCTATAGACCCATATAATACGAAAAATAATTAACACTGCACGAAATAAATAATAACACATCTTTACGTTGCCTTTTTGTATTTTATAATCACCTTGCAAATGTTTATGGATAAACATTGCGTTAAAACCGTTGTCATCAAAAATGGTAGTTACATTAGGATAAACTAAATATAAGGATATAAGATGAAGGATCAGATAAAGGATCAGATGGAAGCGCTTGGCGGAGCCCTGTTTAAAACATGGCAAGGATATGCACTCTTAATAGAAATAGGTACAACATTATCTTACCCTATTGCGATAGGCATCAAACAAGGATGGGAAAACCCTGAGACACAAACAGACAGAGATGGCACAACACTTATAGGTGATGTTGGCCTTGCTGAAACGCCTTTTGATGCTTTAATTGAAGCTTTTATTGCTAACGCTGCAATAAAGTCAATTCCTACTACTTTGTATTGTTTGTTAAAAGTTAGGGAAAAGTACAAAGAAATTAGAACAACGCAAGGCGAGACACTTTCTAACCCTGAAGAACCTTCAGCAGCAGCACGGGCTCAAATGGAAGGTAATGATGAAAGGGTTTCTCAAAAATCAAAAGAGTCCTGGTTTAGATCACCTTGGTCCAAAAGAGAAGATCCAAGGCCATCTGAAAAAACTGCACTTGTTGCAGCTCCTAAGGGTGGTGCAGATAGCGCACTTCGAGGCGGTGATAAAAAAAGTGATGATGAGACCAAAAAGCAAGATACTGTCGTTTCAAGCGCAGTATAGTAACTCAAGAAATCAGTAAGTTTTATGGAAAACCATTAAACTAAAAACTTTTATCAAAAAGGAGAAGCATTCTGCCTCTCCTTTTTTTTTGCTTAAAGAGTGTTTTTAATATATCCGCTTTTTATATACAATTGCTAAACTAATATTTTCCAGGCTTCAGCCAAGCTTATACAACACGGACTTTAAGCCCTTAAAACCCTTGCAATTGCGCTCAAAATGGGTATGATGGGCTTATTTAAAAATAAGATTATAGTGCGCTCTTTTTCAAGCTTGGTGCAATATATATTGCCGCAACATTTTCTCTCGCGTCTTTTGGGCGCTATCATGCAAATCAAAACCCCATGGCTTAAAAATGCCCTTATCCGTTGGTTTATTAAAAAATATGATATTCAAACCCAGGATGCTATTTCTGATAAACTTGAGGACTATCAACATTTTAATGCTTTTTTCACCCGTGCCTTAAAACCAGATCTTCGCCACATGAGCACCGCTTCCCTTATTTCTCCAGTAGATGGCACCATTGCACAATCTGGTTCTATTGAATCTGGCACCAATGCTAAAGGGTGTATGATTCAAGCTGCACCGCTGCTTGGCTTAAGAAAAGCGCACCTATCACAAGCTACGCTCGAGCATGTGAATATATACTTGTCCCCCAGAGATTATCACCGTTTTCATATGCCCATAGATGGCACCATCACTGCAATGCGCTATATTCCAGGCCGATTATTTTCAGTTAATCAAAAAACCAGTGCTGAAATACCAAATCTTTTTAGTCGCAATGAACGCGTGGTTTTAACAATCCAATCAGGGGATAAAACCTTGTACATGGTTATGGTTGGGGCATTACTGGTTGCAAGCATCTATCTGCACTTTCATGGCCTGGTCCGACCTAAAAATATTAACCAAGCCCATAGCTGGCATTTCCCCGAAGGCCTAGACTATAAAAAAGGAGAAGACCTTGGCTATTTTCAATTTGGTTCAACCGTTATTTTAGTCTGCGATGAAAAAGATTTCACGCTACTTCCACAACAAGAAAATACATCTATTACGCTAGGTACTGCGCTATCAAAAAAGTAAATCCTTGAGAACATTTCCTTTACTCATAAATTTATAAAAGAGTAATCTATTGTCCACAAACTATAAGCTCAAAACTACAGGCTAGCTGGAGTAACACTGTCACCCACTTTAGCCTTTTTTCTAGCTTTGCCATGAGCATCAGTATTAGTTATTATCTTTATCTAGATTATTCGTTTCTGCATCACTTGGATCTTGATTGCCAAGTTTCCCTAGAGCTATCGCAGCTTGATCTTGAGGCTTTCTTTTGTTGTTAAGAAAGGATAAAATCTCTTGGCATTCTTCTGCATTTTCCTGTAATAAACTATAAGGTGTTTTTCCTTTATCAGGGCCATCCTCACAAGGCTTACTCCATGCATCTCTAGAAATACCCTTAAAACTCTCAAAGTCTTCCTCGAACCATAATGTTAATAACGCACGACTATCAGGATATCTTGCAAGCCACCAAAGCGGTATTGTTCCTTTAAAAGGGCCGTCTTCACAAGGCTTACTCCATTCCACTGGTAGAATACCTTTAAAACTCTCAACATCTGTTTCTATCCATAATTTTAATAAGGCAATACCATCAGAACTCCCAGCAAGCCAGCACAGCGGTGTTGTTCCTTTATGAGGGCCAGCCTCACAAGGCTTACTTAATGCCTCTAGTAGAATACCTTTAAAACTCTCAACATCTGTTTCTAACCA
>CACEWE010000025.1 GCA_902563055.1 uncultured Gammaproteobacteria bacterium
AACAATACTGAAAGCTTCGGGGTCGAAGGCCTTGTAGCTGCAAACGATGAAAAATTACGCATCCGTAAGGCTGCATAATAGTCGCTTAATAACCGACACATCGGCATGACTAAGCCTAGTGCTTATTCTTACTTAGCATGCTCATAGCTAATAAGCTCGTTTAAGGTTTTGCCGTAGGCCTTAAGTTAAACTTTTATACTGGCTCGCTATGGTGTAACCTTGGTTGGTTTGGGGCATCATAGTCAAATAATAAGCCAACTAAACATGTAGAGCTAAAGGCAGCGAATTTTCGGACGCGGGTTCAACTCCCGCCGCCTCCACCATTTTAAAGTGCCACAACTTCTAAGGCGGGCTGATAGCCCCTACAAAATATAGGATTTTAAGCAGAATAACCACTCATAATGCCCAATTGAGGCATGGTAAAATTCTATTACTTTAGAAGACTAGTTGCTGTATCACTTAGAAAGTTAAATACTGTTACTACTATGCTGCCTGAGCTTTGAAGCAGCAATTGGCACAATGGTCATCAAGTGCTTACCAGGATAGTTAAAAAGAGACATCTCAAAAGAATTAAATGTAGCCCCATGCCCCATAATGTAGCGCGACACAATGGATAAAATTTGACTTTTTATTATTCAGTGTTGATTTAAAATCAATGTCTATTAGGCACAAATAAATGGCTTGTAGTTTAGCCAAATCAATGCTATCTTGATCTTCCCATAGGTTTGGTTGATAAACTAAAAGTTAGTCCGTTCATATTTTTAATAAGAAAGTCATTTTAATGAGATGACTTGTTAACCATTAACTGTTTTATAAGGTATATCTTTGAAAAAAGCATTTATTACCGGGATAACCGGACAAGATGGCTCCTATCTGGCTGAGTTTCTATTAAAGAAAGGATATGAAGTACATGCGATACTCAGGCGTTCTTCGGTATTTACTACAAATAGAATTGAACCTTTTTTTAATCATCCTCGACTTAAGACCCACCATGGTGATCTAGTTGACTCCAGTAACCTGCATCGTCTTTTATCTAAAATAAAACCAGATGAAATTTATAATTTAGGCGCTCAGTCCCATGTTGGGGTGTCTTTTGAAATACCCGAGTATACGGCAGAAGTCGATGCTATGGGAACGCTTAGAATATTGGACATATTACGAGACTCAGGATTAGAATCAAAATTTTATCAGGCATCAACCTCTGAAATGTTTGGAGGCTTACCCGAAACAGCTCCACAAAGTGAGAAAACACCTTTTCATCCACGCTCGCCATACGGTGTAGCAAAACTATATGCTCACTGGATCACCATTAACCACAGAGAGTCCTATGATTTATTTGCATGTACTGGCATTTTATTTAATCATGAGTCGCCACGACGAGGTGAGACATTTGTTACCAAAAAAATAACCAAAGCGATCGCTGGTATTGTGAATGGTAAAATAAAATCATTTTCAATTGGCAACTTGAATGCCCAACGTGACTGGGGTTATGCAAAGGAATATGTTGAGGCAATGTGGTTGATGATGCAGCAGCCTAAGCCAGATGATTATGTGATTGCAACTGGCAAGGCTTATTCTGTCAGATATTTTATCGAAAAAGCATTTCGTTATGTGAATATTGATATTGAGTGGCAAGGGCAGGGAGTACACGAAAAAGGGTATAATAAAACCACAGGGCAATGTCTTGTTCAAGTTGACCCCAAGTATTTTAGACCTGCTGAAGTAGATTTATTAGTGGGTGATGCCAGCCATGCAAAACAAAAGTTGCAGTGGGAGGCTAAAACCTCAATCGACCAACTAATCCAAGTGATGATCGAGTATGATTTAAATCATGATCATTATGGGAAACAGGAGTTATATTGTCCAACTTCGCTTATGGAAATTACCTGATGGAGCAGGGTGATAAAATTTTTGTGGCCGGCCATCGGGGATTGGTCGGTTCAGCGATTGTGCGCCAGCTTAAACACCTTGGCTACCATCATGTTTGTTTTGCTTCACATAAGGAACTAGACCTTTGCGATCGAGCAAAAACGGATGCTTTTTTCAAAAAGGAAAAACCTCGTTATTTGTTTATGTGTGCAGCCAAAGTAGGTGGAATTCTAGCGAACAATGATCATCCAGCTGACTTTATTTGTCAAAATATAGCGATTGCTCAAAACACCATTATGGCAGCGCACGCGCATCAAGTTGAGCGCGTGTTATTTCTAGGGAGCTCTTGTATTTACCCCAAATTAACGCCGCAACCAATGGAAGAATCAGCATTATTAACCGGGCCTTTGGAGATAACGAATAGACCTTATGCTATTGCTAAAATTGCGGGCATCGAAATGTGTTCAGCCTTTAATCGCCAGTATGGGACGCAATTTTTAGCGGCGATGCCAACCAATTTATATGGCCCTGAAGATAACTATCATTTAACCCATTCACATGTGCTACCAGCCCTGATTCGAAAATGTCACGAGGCAAAACTATCATCAGCAGAGACTCTTTATTTATGGGGAACTGGAACACCGCGACGTGATTTTTTATATTCAGATGATTTGGCCGATGCCTGTATTTTTTTAATGAATCTTCCTGATTCACAATTTAATTCACTGCTAAAAGAAGGAGAGTTTCCAATTGTGAATGTTGGCTATGGTGCGGATATGTCAATTAAGGAGTTGGCCGAGATGGTTAAAACTATCGTTGGCTACCAAGGTAAAATTGCGTGGGATAGCGCTAAGCCAGATGGAACTCCTAGAAAACTCATGAACAGTCAAAAAATCCAGCGCTTAGGTTGGCGCCCTAAAACAGATATTATTGCTGGAGTTAAACAAAGCTATGCTGATTACTTACAGCGTTATGCGGCTAATCATGTTGAATTACTATCCAATTGATCGTTTAAGCTACGCCAATAGACATTGATAATCACACAAATGCATGAAGAAATCTAGCGATTGATTAAATTATTTTTTATGAGCAGCTTCTCATAACTATTGCTAGCATTTTACTCTTTTTGTTTATTGACGCGGATGGGTGCTTCTGATAGCATATTTTCTTTTTTAAAAGGCTTAGCCTAATGGCGCCGCTCCAATTAAATCAAGACACTTTTCTCTCTAATCGCTCGGTCAAAAAGGCTCTATTCCTAATTGTTTTTTTGGCGCCGCTTTTATTTTTTTTGGGGCCACATAGCTTAACAGCTTATGATGAAGGTTATTATGCGCTTCAAGCTCGGTGGATTTTACAAAACAAACAATGGTTAGCCCCACAATATTTCTCACATATCGTATTTGATCGAACCATAGGTGCTCAATGGCTAATTGCTTGGTCTTACCAGGTTTTTGGTATTTCTGCCTGGACCGCTAGGCTACCGTCGTTGTTATGTGGTTTTATATCACTTTACTTAACGTATCAGATTGCAAAAGAGTTTATACATGAACTTGCTGTGCATCGTAACTTTCCATTACTAGCATCACTCTTGTTGGCATTAAATCCGTTATGGTTAAATTACACGCACTCTGCGACTCAAGATATTCCCTTATTGACCTTTGAGCTATTGGGTTTGTATGCTATTTTAAAATCTCAGGAACATTCGAGCCCTGGATGGTCTTTTATTATTGGCCCTTGTATCGCCATAGCTTTTTTAATCAAAGGTTTTATGGTAGCAGTCCCATTAGTGGCAATGGCACCATATTTGCTTCTATCTCGTTTGGATTTATTTAAACAAAAATCATTTTGGGCAGGATTAGTGATTGGGCTGGGAGCAATTGGATTATGGCTGGGGATGTGTATTCATCAGTTTGGTTTGGCTGTGGTTGGGCAATTATGGCAAAAGTTAATTTATTTATCGCATTCTAGTAATGCAATTTTCAATCAGCATTCGGCATTATATTATTTTTGGAATATACCATTGAATATGATGCCCTGGGCCTTGATTGCGATACCAGGCTATTATACATTGTTTAAAACTCGGGTTTCTTCACGATCTCGATTTTTCATGTTTTACTACCCTTTGCTTATTTTTATTATTTTAACGGCATTTAAAACCAAAACTCCTTATTATGCATTACAAATTGCACCATTGATATCCATGGCTGCCGCTTTTTTTATTGTAAAACTTGAACATCTATCGCCTAAGATATCCCAGCGGTTTTTTTATGCCGTTACTGGAGCGGCTTGTTTTTTATTGCTTATTTTGATTTTGTTTTTTATTGGATACTTAACTAATTTAATTAAAATCAATGATGTTCACTCTATTTGGCCCTATGTCATGATAGTCGCTATATTGGCTATTATTTGGAGTGGATTGTTAGTGACCTCTTCTTATAATCGAAAAGTCATCCTGTTATTATTAGGCCCTTGGTTGGCTTTGGTAGTTCTTGTTCAGTTTGGTTTTTTGAATGATCGTCACCCTGAATTAAACCAATTATTAAACCAAGCAAAGGTAGAAAAAGTCATAGCTCACCATCATATTGATTTCGTTAGTTCAGGACTTACCACGGTACAATCTAAGCAGAAAATTTTATTAGCTTTCAGATGCTTAATCGTGGGACAGGATTTTTCATCGTTAAATGCCTTGCCAGAGAAACACTATGCCTGGTCAACGATAGTTCCTAAGCTTGGTCAGCAAAATTTCTTACTTATCGCGCAGTTACCGGCGAAGTTCGGGCATTGGGCTCTAATTTATAAAAAGGCTAAGATCTAATTAAAGTGAATGAATGCGCTTAATAGACTGTAATAGATTAAACTTCCTACGAAAGTGAAAATAGAAAGTCGTTTTATCGATTTTAATTTATAATATAAGTAGAGTGTTGCGACTCCAAATGGGAGTATAGGTAAGGTTCTAAAAAGTAAATAAAAAGCTATTTTTTTAGGAGCTAAATCTGATTGAGTCCCCGGAATGGAAAATAATTTTTTCTCTAAACCAGTTATTTTTAGTAAGTAAACTTGAGATAGACTGACCAATATAGTAATTATGGCTAACTTCAAGACTCCAGTAAGCGGAGAAATGGTTAATATAATGGGGTCGATAAGTAATGATGAGGGAATACCGATAGATAAACATGAGAAGGTAATAAGATATAGTATATTTTCAGATAAGGAGTGTATCTGGTGATTTAAGGAGTAATGATGAATAAAATAATGAGTTAGACAGGAGGCGAAAAAAAAATACCCGCAGAGTACTAATAGGGGGTATTGTAGAGTGTTGATAGTTATCTTATCTGATATTAAAGTGTTTTTGTTTTGGTAGGCATTGAGTCTATCCAGCATGGTTAAAAGCTGTTTTTTCATTAAGTAGCGAAGCTTGCTCATGGCAACATAAATTCCCTAAATGAGAGCTTTAATAATTTCAAGCCATCAAGCCAGCGAGAAATATTGGGGGCACCACTGGTTCTTGCATAATACTTAACGGTGTAATTTAAAATTTCATGGCCAAAGCGGCTGGCTCCAAACAGTATGGAAAAATCGCCAAAGGGGTCTTTTGCATTATCCCAATAACCCGAGCTTTTTAATTTTAAATAAAAGTCCCTGCTCATACATTTAGTCCCGCATAAAGAGTCCCCTATTTTTTGTTTGCAAATAAAGCTGAGTAAGCCGGAGAAGGCTCGGTTACCAATATAATTAAAAAAACGCATAGCGTCCTTTTCCATTGGAAAGCCAGTTCGAACACAATTGATCATGGTAGATGGGGAGGCCATGCCAATTTTAATTGCTTCGATAGAATCTGATAAACCCACAGTTAGGTCAGCATCAACAATAGCCAGATAAGGTTTATTGGAAGCGTCAAACCCTTTTTCAACCGCATCTCTTTTTCCTTTACCATCTTGTTTAAGTAGTCTGACAGCTTTGTTTTCTATGCCATTGATCCAGGTAGAGAGATCTTGGTAGCTTGTATCATGACTATTACCTTCGACAAAAATCACCTCAGAATTAGGGATTGCAGCTAGTATTTCAGTGGTTGCAGCTTTGAGTCTTTCTATATTACCTGCTTCATTACGCACTGGAATCACAATGGTAGCACTATTAACGTGCCTCGTATTTAAGGATTCGCTTTGTACCGGCACATAGCAAGAAATATAACGCGCATTTAAAGCCCTTAAAATGGGGAGCCTTAATAAAAAACGGTTCAGAAGTTTATCCATGATGCTTGGCATGGAAATAGATAAGCCACCAGCATAATCACGTTTGTATTTTCTAAAGCCATAGATTAATGCTAGGCTATCTAAGTGATGTTCAGCAAAGCGATTAACTTTTGTTTGAGATTTAAACACACGGCTCTCAAATGAACACCACCGAGAAAGGCGTTCATAGAGATTACTGTGATGGGTAATATTCAAGGAGACGGGAATTCCTTTATCCATATAGTTTTTAACAATGTAGCGAAATAGTTGGCGAGGATCACCTTGTTTAATAATTTGGCTATCGGCCAGAAAAATAAAAGAGCGAACTTGATCATTTTTTGAAATTATTTCTTGTTCAATATGGCCATTATTAGATACCAAGCGGATCACATTGTCATGGCCAGATAAGCTTCTTTTTTGAGCGCAATCGATTCTACTAGCAAATGATATCATGGGAGGGCCCTATATCAAGGTGTAAAAGCAGTGCAGGCATTGTAGCCCCATCTTTTGGCATATTCAAGTTTATTTATTGTGATTTGCTTATGAACGGTGAATTGTTATCCAGCTGAAAAACGATCGTCATTATAAAGCTTCATATGTCCAATGAGCCCCTAATAATTAAACAAAGTACCGATACTTCACTTGTTTCCCTTTTTACTGGATTTTTGAACCTTGATAGGATTATTGAAAAAGGCCTAATCTATTTATAATTACGCATCCGTAAGGCTGCATAATAGTCGCTTAATAACCGACACATCGGCATGACTAATCCTAGTGCTTATTCTTACTTAGCATGCTCATAGCTAATAAGCTCGTTTAAGGTTTTGCCGTAGGCTTTAAATTAAACTTTTATACTGGCTCGCTATGGCGTAACCTTGGTTGGTTTGGGGCATCATAGTCAAATAATAAGCCAACTAAACATGTAGAGCTAAAGGCAGCGAATTTTCGGACGCGGGTTCAACTCCCGCCGCCTCCACCATTTTACACTATCACAATGCCTAAGTTCTGCCTTAGGGTATCTGACACACTTATTGTTAATTCGTATAATATCTCAAGATATAAGCACATTACTGTTTAGAAAGACTTTTTAGAGTAGCCAATACCTTAATTGACTTTCAAATCTGCCAATTATAAGATGTTTAATCAAAGCAGCCTTAAAGATACATAATGAAGTCAAAATTAATCGCCAGAATCATGCATGCGCATCACTTAGATGCATCTTCACTTAGAGTAGCACTGTACTGTTATCAGTTTTTTTCCATCATGGCTATAGCGATAGTAGGCTCTTCGATGTATCTAAATTTACATAGCGATTTAAGCTTAAGCAGCAGCTTAGCAATTAAAATTATTGGTGCTTACATGTCTATTAGTTACACGATTGAACTATTAGCAGGCTACTTGAACAACCGTTTTTTAAGTCAGCGATACGCACTTGTGTTGGCGACGATTCTGCAAATGGTCGGCTGCTACTTTCTATCTTTAGGATCTATGCATTTGTTTTACATAGGTGCATCCTTTGCCCTGCTTGGTGGTGGATTATCGATTACAACTTACAATATTATTTGCAACAAATTAGCGATAAACCAATGCCAGAGAAAGTCTATTTTCATAAAAAATATTCTAATGCTCTCTATTGCCATTTTTGTTGGTGAATTTTTTATTGGTCTTTTTCAACACGATACTAACTACAACCATCTTTACCAAATTGGTTATAGCTGTTTAATTATCTGCTTGTTAAGCGTAGTGTTACACTTTAGAAAACTAAATTTTGCACCACAAAAACCTCAATCATTCCTGAGACTTTGTTTTATAATAATGGTTTTATTTGGATTTTTAGCTTTTATGATTGGTGTAAGCCTATACGCTCTTGAACATACTCTTAACTTTGCACCAATCTTATTTTTCTTTTTCTTTTTTACGCTTTATCTCATAAAGCCAAATAGTACAAGCTCCAGAAATAATTCGGTGACCACGAAGAAATATTACTTGTTTGTACTTTTAGTTCTTGCCATTGTTTTAATTCAAACTATAGAATTTTTGCAACCCACCCTTATGATGGATTTTTTAAATACAAGCATGAATAATGTTGTCAACGGACACCGTATTCCTACAGCTTGGATTGATAATATACGGGGAATTTTATGCATTGCTACCTTAATTACATTAATCCTTACTCAATCAAACACACTCTTTTGCATAAAGTTTTCTCAAGCAAGAAAACAGATTATGCTCGCATGCTTTTTATTTATATGCGCGTTTAGTATTTTAGCTTTAAGCATAGCCTTTAGCCCTTCAATAAAAAACGCTATAAATATCTTATGGGCAGTAGGCTTTGAATCTTTTTGTGGTTTTGCAGAAGTTATTCTTAGTATTCAATGCTATCTAATGGTAGGTAGTTTAATTGCAAAAAAACACCAAGCAAAGGCTATGGGTATTGCTTGTTGTATCTATGGCATTTCCTCCTGGTTTTCCTATGGTATTTCTTCATTATTTTTTCACAAGCAAACCGTTTTTGATATCAAAGCATATGACCACAATATGCTTGGTTTAAGTCTTTTGATGATAATAAGTTTAGGATTTATCTTCTTAGCCTTAAAGTATCCCTATTTTGTGAAAAACAACAAAGCTTTTAAGCTTAACTTGAACAAAAAACTTCATAGATCACTTGTGACATATTAAGCACTGTCTCTAACATTTCACAGAACGATAAAAAAGAGACATTGCTCTTTTTTGTTTCTCAATACTTTAAAGCAACAGAAATAATTACTTGAACTTTACAAGTGAAAAAGGTTTAAATTAAAACGTTTAAAACAGAATATTATAAAATACCGCCAGATAGACTTAGGATAAAAGACTTTTCTTTTATCCTAAGCCACCATAGCGCTAATGATGACAGTGGCCAGAGGCTTCTTCACAGTCTGGGCTCGGCGCGTGATTTCTTGCCATAACAGAAGATGTTTTAACCTTAGAAGGCATTTCAACTTTTGATGGCACTTCACAATTAAAACTCATTTCATTCTTAATAGCATTAAATAAACCCATGCCAATACTAACTCGAAGGCTTCCGTCATTTTGTTCCACACCCACTTCTGCTATGAACCAATTATCCTGATCTGTTTTTTGCGGTTTTAATATTTCTAAGCTCGCCCTACCAACTTCATCCTTCATAAGGCATATAAGCTCCGAGGATGTAAGAGGAGTATGAAATTTAGGAATATCAGAGTTAGGAATATTAACCTGCATCTTCTTTTTATCCTGATCAGCCGTCCATTTAGCGCCTTGCAACAGCCATAAGCGCTGATTATTCATCACTGGGTTAAAACCCGAAACAGCATTATTATAAGACATATTAATATCTCCTTGTTTATTATTAAAGAATACTTATCATAACACACAAATACAAAAAAACAACAAGATAATGCATACTTTTTCTAAATGTATTTTTATAAGCTTACAAGGAATAAAAAAATCTAACATAGGCATATTGAAAAATTAATGTAACTACTTAATGCGCGCATTAAAACAATATAAAAAAGGGCGATACAACTTTGACGTGTTAGTTTATGCTATACATAGCTCAGAGAAAATGCCCTCTCTTGAGTCGCCCTTTCCTGCAGCACCTCAATAACTAGCACATCGCTTATACTGAGCCATTAGCATTATATTCAGAACCATCATTGGAAACGTCTTCTAAAAGATGGACCTTTAACTTTTCATCATCTTTTGTAGAAGGACAACAGCACTTTTTTAAACCCGCTTCAAGCATATCTTCTAGACCTATGAGGAATAAAGCATGAACAAGAAAAATAATAATTTCAGATGTATAAAAAAGTGAAGTTTCTGTCTTATGGCCCTGCTCCTTAAAATGACTTGCAAAAGCAATAAACGACACCTGAATACCCCAGTTTACCAAAAGCTCTGGAGCAAACTTAGACCAATTAAAATCTTTGTCATTATAGGATATTTTATGGAAACCAGTAAGCTTAGAAAGCAATACCTTCATAGTCCAACAAGAGGTAGAAAAAACAACCTTAGAACCCAGTTCTTTTCCAAAGCTCCCAAATAAGTGTCCTAGCGCATCTCCTATAAAAGACACTTCCATAGCATCACTGATACTGGTGGTGTTATCATATAACACTCCAGAACCCAACACTATGCTAAATGGGGTAATAGCACGAGCACCATATTCTTGGATAATCGCCTTCGGTGTTCTTCTCTGACCTGTACCTAGGTAGTCTTTAAGCGGGCATGACAATACATAAGCCAGTGCAGCTAGAGCAAGATGCTGGGGCTGATTCTCCGTATCAAAACCCTTCAAACCATAATTAAATAGAGCCAATACCCCTCCTGCAAAAAATAGACTAGTTCCTACAGGTCGAAGGCGCTGTTTCATATTTTGTAAACATGTTAAGTTATCACCATGATCAGTATTGCGTGACGTACTATCAGACTGTTCATGGCTAGATTGTCCGCTTATTTGTCTTACAACATCTTGTCCTTCAGCTGGACACATTAACACATATAATTTAATTAATATAGTTATTTTATGAAAATACAACATCTTTATAGAAAACATTAACATCAGGCCTGCCATGATAACGGGATATTCGAATAAAACCTCGCAACAAAAAAATCCAGTGCAATAAGCTGAGCATTAGCACTACAATTTGTATCTTTTCAATTAAAATCATAAAAACTTAAAACAAAGTATTGACAAGACATATGCGCCATGATAGCTTGAGTGAATCATCACATTAAAATCATCCCATGAACGCATCTTTGCACACCAATACCAAGCAAATCAGTTTCAAAGCTATCGCTTCGTTTGTGCCTGCTTATGGGAACACTCGACTTTTTTCATGGATGCTACGTCTCTTTGATGTTTAATCTGTCTTAGCAAAAATTTACCTGCTAAGGCAGGATAATTTTCCCACTTAATACAAAACGACCCTATCGCTTATTGTATTATATTTTCGATACTCAAACGCATCCCTAGCATCCTAAGCATGCCAAGACGCAAAAAAATAAAAAAAACCTACAAAAGAAAGAGCTAAGAACATGAATATTTCGCAACCACAAACAATACTTAAGGGCAGCACATGCTCTTGGGTATTGCTGCGCGTTGCAAAATCCCTGCGTACCCGTTTTATGTTGTGGAGCATGTATCTTACCCAAGGCATGCCTGTTTTAGTCGCCACCTGATTTATCCCTCTAAAACAGGCAAACGCAAAATATCTCGATAAATCCAATTTTTTAGATGCATCCAATAATGGCATGCATCACATAACATTTATATCTTTTATAGGAGAGTATTATGAATAATACACAAGAACAAAATCCCAATACCCCACTTATCGATGGAGTGAACCCGCCCCCACTAAGCTTCTACCAAAAAGCTATACAGTGCGCAAGGGAATATCCAGCTATCAGTTTGTTATTAATATCCGCATCAGCATCAGCACTAAGCTACTATCTTTATTCTCAAGCTGATGATACTGGAGATGCACTTCATGATTGCATCAAGGATCATAATAGTACGTCATCAGATACACAAAACTTCCAGCTTAGAGGAAGCAATCATACTGGGATGTTCCCTCCCATGCCTTCACACCATGGGGATGAAATCACAGTACCGCCAGAATGTTATGGTATCAATGACCAACATAATGGCTACAAGGCTGGATTCGCCTTGACTGCAACAGCTGCCATAGTATGTGCCACGGGTATACTAGTAAATGCTTGCTGCAAAAGTAAACCAAAGGACCCAGATCACTCAGATGATCCTTCACAAAGCAACAAAGCATACTCTAGTGCTGCTGGAGCTTAAATAAACCTTCCAAGCGCTAAGGTCATTTTCCTTAGTGCTTGGATATTAGGTTCTAGCATCCTCATACCGTAATAATTCTTAAAAAACTGTCACGACAAAATGACCCCCCTAGCACCGTTTTAGTGGCTTATATTATTTAACAACAAACCAAACATATGCCTAAGCGTGAAGGTAAATATGCTAGTCCCTAACCATAATGCCAAGCACAGCTGCTTATATTGCACTTTATTTCACTGCAAAACAGGATGAAAAAGCCGATACATCCAAGGCAGAAATAAGCACATCAATAGCCTTTGTCCTTGGAAAAGAAGCTCGCCAAGCTAATGCAACGGTTCTTTTAGGATGCGCACTATCAAAAGGTCTTACACATAACGTATCACTATAATGGCTGACCTGTGTTGCCGTGCCAGGCAAGATGGTTATGCCCATACCCGAGGCTACCATATGGCGAAGCGTTTCTAAGGATGCCCCTTCAATGGTTTGCTGCAAAGCATTTGGGATGTAACACTGCGGGCAAGTTTGAATAATATCATCACGCAAACAATGGCCCTCGCCTAACAATAAGGTATTTTCCTTACTTAAGGCTTCACGGCTAATGGATTTTTGTTGCGCTAAAGGGTGGGACTTAGGTAATAGCACCATAAACTGCTCATGATAAAGTGGTTTCACCACAACTCCAGGGGCCTCAAAAGGCAAGGCAACAAAAATAGCATCCAGCTCACCGTGTACAAGTTTTTCTTTTAATTGCGCAGTAAAACACTCATGAATCAACAAAGGCATTTGTGCAGCTTGTTTTTGTATTTGTGGCACCAAACTTGGAAATAAATATGGCGCAATGGTATGAATGGCTCCAAGCTTTAAGGGCGATTTGAGCTGTAGCGCAGCAAAAGAGGCAATATCCTCAAGTGCTGCTGCCTCATCAAGCACACGTTTTGCTTGAACAACGATGCGTTCTCCTATATCTGTAATACGTAACTGCTTTTGAAACCTCTCAAAAATAACCACCCCCAATTGGCTTTCTAACTTGTTAATGGCAACACTGAGTGTTGGCTGACTCACATGGCAACGCTGTGCTGCTTTTGAAAAATGTTTTTCTTCTGCCAAGGCTAGTAAGTATTTTAATTCTATAAGTGTCACTGCGCTTTACTCACCATTCACTACTAAAATAATAACTATGATAATACTTGACTTCATAGTAAATATCAATCAATTGATCCTGGTAAGTTCAAACAAGCTGCCAACGCATTAAAAATTCAACAAGAATACTCAAACATAAAAATTTTTTAAAAATATACCATATAAAAACATATAAATATTGATGAGATTTATTGACATCCATGTAAAAGCCAGATATAAATATTTAAGAGCAAAAAACACAAATGTAAAATGGCTATTATAAAATTAGAGATAGTCTCCACCAGAGACACATATATTCTGGAATTCAAATCAAAATCTAGCTTTCAAAATCTTAAAGATTATGACTGTATCGTCTTTAGTCCTGAAATTTCAATAATAGATGCATTAACCGTCATTAAGGAACTGCCTGATAAAAACTTATTTATTAAACCTGGAGCAATATTAGATCAATATTCTTTGGTTGTAACGAAGAACTTAAAGATACAACACCATCTTGTATTACCAGAAACATTAACTGTAGAGGGTGCCACTACAATCTTAAAGCATTATAATGCAAACTATCTGCTCCTTTCTAACACTCAAAAAGCCAATACAGCAGAATACATTGCTCAAAACCTTCCAAGCAACTGTATAATGCAAACTATCTGCTCCTTTCTAACACTCAAAAAGCCAATACAGCAGAATACATTGCTCAAAACCTTCCAAGCAACTGTACGTTAATACTACCTAAAGAACTCTCAGAAGATATCTTCTTAACTGTTGCTCATAATTTACAGGATAATGCTCAGATAATGCTAGCCAAAGGTTTTAATATAAAAGCACTCTCTGAAAAATATCGTGTAAGGATGTTAAATTCCACCTTGGAATCTAGTACAGCTAGCGACAAACCTGTAAACAACATAGTGCCTAAAAATCTAATTCTTGAAAAAACCGTCCATTGGGGTGTAACTGCCTTTTATGAAAAAAATCACACCCCTTCATTGAATGCTCCAAAAAAAATCACCAGCCAAAAAAGCCGCGAAGCCGTTATTCAATCTAGCAATAGCCCATGGCCATCAATCTGACAAACCAAACAAAATTTACATAAAAAAACAGCGCGACAGGTTAGAACGCCCTTAGGTAAACAAAATCAGAACCTACATATTACCTAAAATAAAAATCGCCATGCCATGGCCCCTAAAAGCGCCCCAATAAGCGGTCCAACCATCGGTATAAGACTATAGCTCCAATCGCTAGAGGCTTTATCACCAAGTGGTAAAAGTGCATGGGCTATGCGTGGCCCAAGATCGCGCGCTGGATTGATTGCATATCCAGTTGCTCCTCCCAAAGACAAGCCAATACCCCACACAATAACACCTACCAAGTAAGGACCAAGGCCACTAACTGGATGTACCATCGCAGCTTGACCGAAAATGGCACCAACACAAAACACCAACATAAAGGTACCAATGATTTCATTGAGCATATTCCCAGGCAGATGCCTAATAGCAGGACTAGTACAAAAAACCAAGCGTTTAAATTCTGGGTTTTTAGTTGGTTTCCAATGAGAAAGATACGCCAAGAACACCACTATTGCACCTGTAAAACAACCTAATACTTGGCAAAGCGTAATTTTAAACAAGGTAGAGAGTGTATAAAAGCCTAAAAAATATTTTGCTAGGCTTACTGCAGGATTAATATCAGCATTTGAAGATCCTGCAGCTTGCGCAACAAATACCCCCAAGACCACAGCAACAAACCACCCGGTTGCAATAACTATCCAACCTGAATTTTCTCCCTTTGAGCCAGTCAAAAGGACATTGGCCACCACTCCAGCACCAAAAACAATCAAGGTAAAGGAGCCTAAAAACTCCCCTATAAAAACATTATGGATCATCCCATGCTCCCAGAATAGAAAAACACTATACTATAGGGTTCATGGCATCAATGCAAAGCATTTTTATGGGCTTGGCAAGGTGATGGAGCCTCATCTTCAAAAAAATCACGCCACAAAGGTTTGCAATAATTTGGTGAGGTCCCTGGTTTAAATAGGGGCGAACTTCGGCGCGCACTTAAGAGTTTCTTTACAGTAAGAGCCTGTGGGCTTATTGCTAAAGCTAAGCCTGTTTTTAGGCCTGATCCTGGAGTTGAAGGAAATAAACCAGGAGAGTTATAGACATGATCAGGAAAACTATTTATTTTGTAGGCTTGTTTTTTTGGTGTACTAGTTTGAGCTTTAACCGGGCTTGACGTAGATTTTATAAACTCAATTTTTCCTGCAATGCTTTGTTGGCGAGTCAATATCCTTAGCTCTTGTGTACTTGTATCTTGTGAACGTTGGTATTCCTCACAGGGCTTATTTAATATTTGATAAAATGCATCAAAAATTTCTTGTTGCTGATGCAAGGTACTTGGAACAGATTCAGGCTTTGAATGATCCCAGTATAGAGCTGCCATTTCCATTACAATATGATGCAAATAAACCATAGCCTTATTCAATAGTAAGGATCGATAACAAAGCATATCAGATGAACGCGTCCCACAAATGACCTGCAAATCATGCTCAAGCTGTTTTCGCTGATCTTTTAATTGCATATCTAGCTTTTCTAATTTTGACTCTAAGCTTTGATCCTCTAATGCAAATAAATCCTCTTGGTTTTTAAAAAAAATATCTGATACGTCTAGTTCCGTTTCATCTTTGAGTTTTAACATAAGAGACCAAGCTTGCCATTTTTCTTGGAGAAATTGATAGAAGGAGGGCAAAAAAGCACGTATTTTATCCTCACTCAAGTTTACTTTTTTAACATGAGCAAATTCTACTGCTGTAAAAGTAATACTATCACGCACACCACAAACATTTTCAAACGCGATAGTTTGCTCCGCTATAGATGCATCTTTTGCTATAATTTCCTTTTCAACAGCCTGCAATATTGTATTACTAAGCATATACATGCCATGAAGAGCATGTTCAGCCCACTGTAAGGTAGCAAAAGCTTCATCATCTTTAGCAGATTCTATAGATGGATCAATGTGCTTTGGAGGGCTAAGTAATACAGAAAAAGCCTCTTCTAAAGATTTATAAGCTTGGGATTTTATGGTTCTTGGATTTTTCAAACTATGACTTGTTTTAGCTTTTATTAAGGTGTTTACATAGTCAAAGTGCACCAGGCTTTTAGAATAGGTACTACAGTACAAACCTTGTGGATGTCTTTTCGGTGCAGGGGTATACAAAAGATCTTCCTTATCACAAGCATTGCTTTTTGGGCTATCTAGGGTTTCAGGGTGAATTTGAGCTGGCGAACGTATTGCCTGTAAAAATGCTCTACCTCTTTTTAAGGAGCCTGGTGTTTGAAACCTTTGCTCTTTCTTTGGCTTAGGAGTTTCTTTAGAAGATTTTACATCTGGGCGCATTAAAATCTCTGGACTTACTTGAGCTGATTGCGCTAGCAGCGGATTCTTTTGGGGCGTTAAGAGTTCTTTAAAACGAGGAAATTTTTCAGCCATGAAACGCGCGCCTTTTTTTAGATCTTTTCTGGCCTTTTCCCTATCTATTTGCTTTAAGCTTTCAGCACGTAGGACTTGCAACTTCTGCTGCATGGAAGGGGCGACTGCTCTCTTTTGGCCTCTTCTTCTAAAGCGCTGCATCTATATATATTCCACAATAAATAAAATTAAATATATCAGGATAACAACGCAAAAACAATAAATTATTCTGTCATTTTTAAAAGAAACAATGCAGCAAAAACGCTAGCGTTTAAAAAAGTCTTTTACCGCTTTAAACCAATTTGTGGCTCGAGGTGAATGGTTTTGACCATCATCTAAACTTTGCCCAAAGGCTTCAAGGCGCGTCTTATGCTCTGGGCCTAAGTTTACTGGCGTTTCAACTTCTACTTTACAAAGTAAATCTCCGGCAACACTACTTTTTAAGGGCTTAACCCCCTTGCCTCGCAAACGAAACATTTTTCCTGACTGGGTTTCAGCTGGAATTTTTAATTTAACCTTGCCATCTAAAACGGGAACCTCAATTTCGCCGCCCAAGCAGGCTGTCACAAAATCAATTGGAACGGTAGAGAATAAATCATGGCCATCACGGGTAAAAATATCATGCTGTTTCATACGCATTTGCACAAACAAATCGCCACTTGGACCGCCATGATCGCCAGCTTCGCCTTCTCCGGACAAACGAATTTGATCACCATGATCTATACCTGCAGGAATTTTTACCGATAGCTTTTTAGTCTGTTTAATACGGCCTTGACCCAAACAATCTAAACAAGGTTCTTTAATAATTTCTCCGGCACCATGGCATTTAGGACAGGTTTGCTGCACAGCAAAAAAACCTTGCTGGGTTTGCACTGTACCATGGCCATGACACATATCACACGTGACTTTACTGGTCCCTTTAGCTGCGCCAGTCCCATTACAACTTTTACAAGTAACCAGTGTAGGGATGCTAATTTTAACAGTAGTACCAAACACCGCTTGCTCTAGGGTAATATCTAAAACATAGCGCAAATCTGAGCCACGCTGCGCTCTGGTTTGACTACGACGACCACCGCCTGCACCCCCACCAAAAATATCACCAAAGATATCACCAAAAATATCATTAAAATTGCCGCCGCCAGCACCAAAGCCGCCAAAGCCACCGCCCATGCCAGAGGAAGGATCCACCCCCGCATGACCAAACTGATCATAAGCTTGACGCTTATTATCATCACTTAATACCTCATAGGCTTCTTGCAGTTCTTTAAACTTTTCTTCTGCTTCTTTACCAGGATTTCTATCTGGATGATATTTCATCGCCTTTTTTCTAAAAGCAGACTTTAAGTCTTTCTTCGATGCACTTTTGTCTACACCTAGTATTTCGTAATAATCACGCTTGCTCATTTAAGGATTCCCTTCTTACTAAAAAAGCCACATGGATTTCCCATGCGGCTTTTGATTTGTTTCTGCTAATGCTTTATTTGTCTTCTTTATCTTTTTCTTTTACTTCTTCAAATTCAGCATCCACTACATCTTCAGCAGGCTTTTCTTGCGCAGTTTCTTGTTGTTGCGCCTGTGGACCAGCCTCACCTTGTGCAGCTTGGGCATCTTTATACATTGCCTCAGCCATTTTATGTGATACTTCGGTTAAAGCTTTGGTTTTTGCTTCAATGGCATCTTTATCATCGCCCTTAGCAACGCCTTCAAGATCTTTTAATGCCGCTTCGATTTTTTCTTTCTCAGCTGCATCAACTTTATCACCACTTTCTTCCAAAGTTTTCTTAGTTGCGTGAATCAAACTGTCTGCTTGGTTACGCGCTGAAACTAATTCTTGGAAGGCTTTATCTTTTTCCGCATTAGCTTCTGCATCTTTAACCATTTTATCAACTTCTTCATCGCTTAAACCACTTCCAGCGCGAATTTCTATCGATTGTTCTTTGCTGGTTGCTTTATCTTTTGCCGATACATTGATAATACCATTGGCATCAATATCAAAAGATACTTCAATTTGTGGCGTACCACGTGGCGCTGCAGGTAATCCTGTTAGATCAAATTTACCAAGTGATTTATTTGCACTAGCCATTTCACGCTCACCTTGAAGAACATGAATGGTTACCGCTGCTTGGTTATCGTCTGCAGTTGAAAACACCTGGCTTTTCTTTGTTGGAATAGTTGTGTTACGCTCAATCAGTTTTGTCATGACACCACCCATGGTTTCAATCCCTAAAGATAAGGGTGTTACGTCTAATAACAAGACATCTTTTACATCACCAGATAATACCCCACCTTGAATAGCTGCACCGCGCGCAACCGCTTCATCAGGGTTTACATCTTTACGTGGCTTCTTACCAAAGAAATCTTCAACCATTTCTTGCACTTTAGGCATACGGGTTTGACCACCAACCAAAATAACATCAGAAATATCACTGGTAGCTAAATCAGCATCTTTAAGTGCTAGGCGGCAAGGCTCTAGTGTTGCCTTAACAAGATCTTCAACTAAAGATTCAAACTTTGCACGGGTTAATTTTAAGTGTAAATGTTTTGGACCAGTTGCATCTGCAGTGATATATGGCAAGTTTACATCGGTTTCTTCACAAGAAGAAAGTTCGATTTTTGCAGTTTCTGCCGCTTCTTTTAAACGTTGTAATGCAAGTGGATCGTTGTGTAAGTCAAAACCTTCTTGGTTTTTAAATTCTTCCACCAAGTAGTCCATTAAACGACGGTCAAAATCTTCACCACCCAAGAAGGTGTTACCATTGGTTGCTAATACTTCAATTTGACTATCGCCATCTACATTGGCAATTTCAATAATAGAGATATCAAAGGTACCGCCCCCTAAATCATACACTGCGATGGTAGCGTCTTTTTTATCCGCTTTATCCATACCATAAGCTAGCGCTGCAGCTGTTGGCTCATTGATAATACGCTTTACTTCTAAACCGGCAATTTTACCAGCATCTTTGGTCGCTTGACGCTGTGAATCGTTAAAGTATGCAGGAACGGTGATAACCGCTTGTGTTACTTTCTCACCTAAGAAATCTTCAGCAGTGCTTTTCATCTTTTTAAGAATTTCTGCAGAAATTTGTGGTGGTGCTTTTTGATCACCGCCTAATTCAACCCAAGCATCACCGTTAGACGCTTTTACAACGTTATAAGGAACCTTAGGTTTAATATCTTTTTGAACCGCATCGCCATCAAATTTACGACCGATTAATCGCTTCACCCCAAAACAGGTGTTTTCTGGGTTAGTAACCGCTTGACGCTTAGCCAAGTCACCTACCAAGATTTTGCCTTCTTTGTCTACCGCTACAATAGAAGGGGTAGTGCGACGCCCTTCAGAGTTAGCAATTACATCTTCCATCACCGCTACACAAGAGTTCGTGGTTCCTAAATCAATACCAATTATTTTACTCATTTTCTTTCTCCATTTTTCAATTGTTAATTAAAAGTTCAAATCGTGTTTCTATGTCCTGTGATCTTATATGGGGATCACTTTTTGTTTTTCAAGTTTTTATTTCGTTTATTTCGCCACCACCACACGCGCAGGACGCACAAGGCGCTCGTTTAAAAGGTACCCAGTTTGAATGACATCAATAATGGTATGAGATTCCACATCAGGGCTTTCAACCATGGTCATTGCCTCATGTAACTCTGGGTTAAAGGCTTCATCTTTAGGATTAACAGCAACTAGGCCAACTTTATGCATCGCATCATGAAGCAGCTTTTGAGTTAGTTCAACCCCTTTGTGCATGGCTGTAAAGGCTTCACTTTCCCCTTCAACCTCCAATGCTTTTTCAATACTATCTAGTGCAGGCAAAAGGTTTTTAATAAAACTTTCTAGACCAAATTGATGTGCTTGGGATAATTCTTTTTGTGAACGTCTTTTAATATTTTCCACTTCAGCTAATGCACGCAGCGCTTTTTGCCAATTATCTTCAGCTTTTTCTTCGGCTTGTTTAACCTGTACTTGCAAGTCTTCTAATTGTTCTTGGAAACGAAACCCTGGTTCTTTCTTTTGGTTTTCTTCCTTGGGTTTATTCTCAGCAGACTTGTCAGTTTTTGTTTTGCTCATTGGTGTTTTCCTCTTGTTTAGTAACGGATAATTTTTAAGATGGGGATAAAAGTTTTTTTTTCAAGGCTTCATGCGTTTTATTTATTCAAAACCCCGCATTTTCTTGATTAACATCTTGACATTAGGCCTTGCAAACCCTACACTTTGGAAGTTTTGTCCAAGGCTTACGCTTTATGAATTTTTCTAAGGCTACACAATGTTGAAAGCAAAGTTACAATTAGCGCAGGGAACTGCTTTTTCTGGATATGCCCCTTCCTGGCAAAAAGACACTATTTTTTACGGCGAGGTGGTTTTTAATACGGCGATGGCCGGTTATGTGCAAAGTTTGTCAGACCCTTCCTACCAAGGGCAAATTCTTGTTTTCACCTATCCGCTTATTGGCAACTACAATGTGGATGATCCTAAAAAATGGCAATCAGATCGCATTCAAGCTGCGGGTATTGTGGTGTCCTCTTTAACGAGTTTAAGCATGGATCCTTTACAAAGAACCCAACTATTAGACTGGGCTCAAAGTCAAAATATCCCTATTCTTTTTGACGTTGACACCCGAGCACTAACCAAGTTTTTGCGCCAACAAGGGGTATGTCTTGGCGCCATCTGTAGCGAAGATGCAAAACCGGATAACTTTCAAGACATTAACCAAAACCACCTGGTTAAAGCCGTTTCCATATCAGAGCCTAAAACACTGCAGACCGGTGCCCATAAAATTATTTTGGTTGACTGCGGTGTAAAGCAAAGCATTATTGACCATCTTTCGCGTTTTGATATTACAATCGAACAAGTGCCCTATGACTATGACTTTACCACGCAAGCCTACGATGGAGTACTCATTAGCAATGGTCCAGGTGATCCCGCACAAAACCCACAAACCATTGCCATTATTAAAAAAGCACTGAGTATTAACAAACCCATTTTTGGCATTTGTTTAGGCGCCCAAATGCTTGCCCTCGCTGCTGGGGCTACAACGTATAAACTGCCATTTGGTCATCGCGGCCAAAACCACCCTTGCCAAGATACGACAAGCATGCGTTGTTATTTAACCTCACAAAACCATGGCTATAGCATCGATGCCAAAACCTTACCATCGGACTATAGCGTTAGCTACACCCATCTCAACGATGGTTCGGTGCAGGGTATTAAACATCAAACCAAGCCCTATAGCGCGGTACAGTTTCACCCAGAAGCAGCGCCAGGGCCTACCGATACCGAATTTTTATTTGATCAATTTATTCAACAAGTGGCACACTATGCCGATCATGCCACTTCACCCAAACCCTTTGCTCGGAGTCTGCATGAACAAGACCATTAAAAAAGTACTGTTATTAGGATCAGGTGGTTTAAAAATATCTCAAGCAGGAGAATTTGATTATTCAGGTTCTCAGGCCATTAAGGCGCTTAAAGAAGAAGGTATTGCCGTTGTATTAGTCAATCC
Source organism: uncultured Gammaproteobacteria bacterium (assembly GCA_902563055.1). Taxonomy (GTDB): domain Bacteria; phylum Pseudomonadota; class Gammaproteobacteria; order Francisellales; family CACEW01; genus CACEW01. The sequence continues at coordinate 22,032 of CACEWE010000025.1, forward strand.
TAATATTGCAACCATCCAAACCGATAAAAACATGGCTGATGCGGTGTATTTTGAGCCTTTAGAGTTAAAATGTGTAGAGGCGATTATTGCAAAAGAAAAACCTGATGCAGTCCTATTAGGCTTTGGTGGTCAAACGGCTTTAAATCTTGGTCTGGAGCTTGAAGATAATGGCGTTTTTAAAAAATATCAGGTGCAGGTATTAGGCACCGGCACTGATCGTATTCGCCAGGCGGAAGACCGGGCACTTTTTAAAGCAGAACTTGAAAAAATTGACGTGCTTTCGGCTAAAAGCTTCGCCGTGTGCAGCTTAGAAGAAGCGCTTGTTGCTGCAAATAAAGTTGGCTACCCACTGATGATGCGTTGTGCTTTTTCATTAGGCGGCTTAGGATCTGGGGTTGTGCATACTGAAGCAGAACTTAAAGAAAAAGTTACCCAAGCCTTAACCGGCTCACCGCAAATTCTTATTGAAGAAAATCTTACTGGTTGGGGAGAGTTTGAATACGAAATTATTCGCGATGAAGATGGCAACTGTTTAACCATTTGTAATATGGAAAACATGGATCCCATGGGCATACATACTGGCGAGAGCATAGTTGTTGCGCCCTCACAATCGCTTGATGATGAACAATACCATTACTTGCGTGAAATTGGCATTAAGGTTGCCAACCATTTTAATATTATAGGCGAATGTAATATTCAATATTCCTATAACCTAGAAACCAGAACCTACCGGGTTATTGAAATTAACCCCAGACTTTCAAGATCAAGTGCACTAGCCTCTAAAGCCACGGGCTATCCACTGGCATTTGTCGCAACCAAATTGGCCCTTGGTTTTAAATTATATGAAATTAAAAATGCCATCACGCAAAAAACCTGCGCCTTTTTTGAACCCGCGCTAGATTATATCGTGGTAAAAATGCCGCGCTGGGATATACATAAACTTAAAGGGGCTGGACGTAACATTGGTACCGAAATGAAAAGCGTTGGCGAAGTTATGGCCATTGGCCGCTCTTTTGCTGAAGCTTTGCAAAAAGCAGCTGGCATGCTCAATATAGGTTGTACTTGTTTGGGGGATTATCCGCAGGATATTGAAGACATTGAAGCAGAAATCACCAAAGCCACCGATCGCCGTGTTTTTGCCTTGTACCGATTTTTCTTTCAAGGCGGGACGATTGAACAAGCCCATCATATGAGCAAAATTCACCCTTGGTTTTTACAAACGGTTTATGATATTGCCAATTTTTCCAAAGGACTTAGCGAGACGAAGCTGGATAAAGAAACCATGCTCAAAGCCAAGCAGCTGGGTTTAAGTGATGCTTATATAGCCAAGCGCATCAATCAACAACCATCTGCTGTACGTCAAATGCGTAAAGAGTTTCAGGTCCTTCCCGTTGTAAAACAAATTGATACGCTTGCAGCTGAATGTGACGCGCAAACCAATTATTTATATCTTAGCTATCATGGCCAATTTCATGATATAGAGCCAAGTGCCAATAAAAGCATGGTGGTTTTAGGGTCAGGTCCTTATAGCATTGGATCTTCGGTTGAATTTGACTGGTGTGCCGTAACCACCACTCGTACTTTGCAGCAGCAGGGCATTGATGCCATTATGATTAATGCCAATCCTGAAACGGTTTCAACCGATTATGACGAATCAGAGCGCTTGTACTTTGAGCAGCTTAGCTTAGAGCGGGTATTAGATATTGCTGAATTTGAAAATCATCAAGGTATTGTAGTGAGTGTTGGAGGTCAGATTGCTAATAATTTAGCCCTACCGCTAGAACAAGCCGGACAAAAAATATTAGGCACCAAGCCTTGTGATATTAACCGTGCTGAAGATCGAGAAATTTTTTCCTCCTTACTAAACGAGCTTAGCATTGACCAACCACGCTGGATTAATGCCAGTAGTATGGAAAAAGCCAAAGCATTTGCTGAGCAGATCGGCTATCCACTCCTTATTCGGCCATCTTTTGTGCTTTCAGGAGCGGCAATGAATGTGGTCTATGATGCTGCGGGCTTAGATGAATACCTAGGCGCTGCCACCAAAGTTTCGCCTGATCATCCGGTCGTGGTTTCAGAATTTATTCAAGAAGCTAAAGAATTAGAAATTGATGGGGTCGCGCAACAAGGTGAAGTTGTGGTTCAGGCTATTTCTGAACATATAGAAAATGCCGGAGTTCATTCTGGAGATGCTACTATTGTGCTCCCGCCGCAGCGCTTGTATTTAGAAACCGTACGCCGTACCAAAGCCATTACCCGCAAAATAGTAAGCGCGCTTAATATATCCGGGCCGTTTAACATCCAGTTTTTAGCAAAAAACAATGCTATTCGAGTGATTGAATGTAATTTGCGTGCCTCTCGTTCTTTTCCTTTCGTTTCTAAGGTTACCGGTCACAATCTTATTGGCATGGCGACGCGCATTTTACTAGGCGAGCGTTTAAAAGGGCATTTTGAAACCTTAGATTTAAAACATCTTGGCATTAAAGTTCCGCAGTTTTCCTATCAACGTCTTAAAGGATCAAATCCGGTCGCGCACGTGGAGATGGCCTCCACAGGCGAAGTGGCGTGTTTGGGTACGGATTTGTACGATACGTTTTACCGTGCGTTTCGTTCTACTGAATCTGTTATTAGTAAAAAGAGTATTTTTATCAGTATTGCCCAAGATAAGAAGGTCCGCTTACTTGATGCGATTAAAGCATTAGATGATATGGGCTGGGATATCTACACCACCTCTGGCACCCATGATTTTCTTGCCAAACATGGTGTTGCCTCACGCTGTATCCATAAAGCCAGCAGCAACAAATCGCCCAACATTAAAGACATGATACTTTCACAAAAAATTGCGATGATTATTAACATCCCCTCAGGAAATGCATCGAGTAAACAAATTACCGATGGTTTTGTGATTCGTCGTTTGGCAATTGACCACCACATTCCTTTGGTTACCAATCTTCAAATTGCGCAGCTCATGATGCAATGCTTAGCGGTACGCGAGGACTTTGATCAAAACGTGTATTCTTATCAAGCTTTAATGGGTGCGCATAATTAGCATAGAGCGCAGAGCAACGCAAAAATTCAGTATCAAAAAAACAACATAAGCGCTTATCTAGCAAATATATAAAAATTAGACGTAAGAAAAAAATTAACCTTGCGCACCTTATGCTCAAAACTGCTTGAAGTATTTACATTTTACGTTATTATTTAAGACGTTTTTATAAGTAAGAATTTTACATGTCAAAATATAATGAACCCAAGCATATTTCAAGAGATGGCGTAAGGCTAACAAGAGTTATTACTAATTTTGGTGGCCGTATGGCCGAGCCTGCAAAGAAAGGTGGGACAGCTGCGAATGTAGCCATAACAACAAGGGACAATCCTTCAAAATTTACTTATAAAACTCCACGTACTAAGGCTTATTTTTTAGGAAAAGGAGCTGGTGATCATCACGCTGAGGAACAGATCATTCACTACATTAGAGATCAATTAAAAAATGATAGAACTATAGGAATGCACAATAAAATCACTGGCATCGCTATCACAATTGAAAAAGCGCCATGCGAGGATCACTGTATGCCAGAATTAAATGAATTTGCTACGCGAATTTATGAAGGAAAATATAACCATATTGATAAAAATACTAAGATTACAGCATACTGTCATGAGCCCTATGATGACAAAACATCGACCGAACATCAAGCAAAAAAAGGTGATAGGCGAGTTGAAGCTCACTCACCTATTTATGAATTTGATGGTAAAAAAATTAAGCATAACAAAGCGGTAACGCCTACCGATTTTGTGGGAGAATGGTTTTATGGCAAACAATTTCAATTGGCATGTGAAAACTGGGAAAGAGCAAATAAAGAAGGATTTCTTTGTTTAAAAAACGCATACAAAGATCGTAAAGGAATATACAGTGCGACTGGATGGATGCGTTCGTTTACGAATAATCAAAGAGAGTTAAATGGTGCCCAAGTAATGGCTGCACCAATATGGAAATGTGGCCACCCTGTAGTAATCAAAGACAACAACAATGAGTATCACATCAAGCCCAGCCCCGCGATATTATTTACAAGTGTCAATTTTCGACACAAAACAGACCAAAGGGCCCATTCACCATAACAAGCTAACTGCTTTACCATATGATACAAAAAGTGTTACTATAGGCACGATTTATTTTTTGGGGAGCAGATATGGCACAAAGTGAAAAAAAAGATAAGAGCAGTAAGGCACAAGATTCAAGCCCAGGACTGGTGCAGCAGAAAAAAATTATCAAAGTACCGGTTATGTTACGTGCCTGGGTATTTTTAAGTATTGTATTAGCGCTGGTGGCCATTGCCGTATCTTTACAAACCTGGCATGCAACTTTAGGCCAAAACAGCACTTGGGTAGCAACGCCATCGCAAGATCAACAGCAAAGCAAAGAAATTGCATTACTCAAAGCTGATCTACACCTTTTAAGCATGAGTTTAAACAAGATGCAACAAAGCAATCGTAGCCATGACCATGCCTTAGCTAAAAGAATAGATAAACTCAATCAGCAACAACGCTTGCCAGGTCAAACCATGGCGCAATCGTTTCATAATCTATTAGACAAAACACTACAACTGCAAGTCTTAATGCTAAAAACTGCGCTACATACTAATCAATCAGCAGATATGATTGCAAGCCTAGAAACAGCTATTAGTAAAACCTTAGGCTTGGCACAAAACCGTTTTAGCGACCAAGAAAACTTTATTAAAATGCAGCACGCTATAGCGCAACTGCCGCAACCAGAACCTCTAAAAGCCATAAACGGCCTTGAAACCTTACAGCAACAACTGCCCACTTTACAATTTAAAGCCGCAGTACAGGCACCAACACCGTTAAAGGAAGCGCCTAAAGACAGCAATGCAAAGTGGTATCAAAAGTCTTTATCTGGTTTAGAGAGTCTTTTTGTTATACAACGCGATAATAGCATTAGCAAACAACTTATTTTTAATGCCGATCGCCTTAATGCCTTACAAATTATTAACCTTAGTATCGCCAAGGCCAAATGGGCAGCTTATCAAGGCAATGGGCCTTTATTTGAGCAAGCTATCAATACCATTAAAGCGCAAACACAAAGTACCACAGCGCATAATACCAAGCAAGATCATTGGCTCAAGCAACTTAATACCATTGGCCAATATACTGTTAGCTATCCTCAAAAAATTAAAGCACAAATCCAGCTGCAGCTTGATCAACTTCTTACGCCATCGCCCAAAACCCAGGCTTTACAAAGCAAAGCATCACAAGAAGGGGCACCAGCATGAAACGTTTTCTAGCCTTTATCCTTATTCTTGTTGCCGCCGTTGGCA
>CACEWE010000026.1 GCA_902563055.1 uncultured Gammaproteobacteria bacterium
TAATGCTGTGAAGGTGGATCAGGGGCATAAGAGAAAAATGCCAGAAAGGTCAGGAAATAAAAACAATAATCAAAGTGGAGCAGCAGTAAGTGATAAGCCAAGCTAAAAGGAGAATAAAAGATATGCAAAATAGCACATTAATTACCAAGTCCTTGACCTATGCTTTGATTACGCTAAAAGTTATAGTAATGATGGCTTTGATATCTCTTGCTTCATTGAGTAAAAGTACTTACGCAGATCTAATTGCGATTAAAAATGCAGTTTCTCAAACGCTTGGTTCTGCTGATGTATCCGTATCTTCTGCTTCTTCAGGTGCGCTCTCGAGTCAGGGATCTGATCAAAATCACATCTTCATAACTATTGTAAATGAAAGTGATAGACCTATTGTTTCTTGCGTCTGTGTTTATACCTGTGAAGTAATAGCAGAAAGGCTTGGTGGTGCGCTGCGCTTGTATAAAAACTTATACCTATATGATGATGATACTTATGATGGTATAAATCTGGATAATCATGAACCTGGATCTATAGCCCAAGCTTTGGGTTATTTGTATAACGGTAGTAAGTTTACTGATGATTATCCTAATAAATGGTACCCAGACGTTCAGCCGCAGTATACTTCAAAAATGTTAGGTGATGAAGGATATTTTAAATGGAACGTGCTTCATCAAAAACTTGATTCAGTTGGCGGAATACGCAACCCTTTGGCACCTTATTTATCAAAATATAAATATTTTAATTTAGGTTTGTCAATGCGCGCCGCTGCTACAGCTAGGTTGGATGGTAGATCACGCTCGAGTGGTCTTACTAAAGCACCAGTAGAGACTTATACAAGATATACGGTAGGAGATTATTTGGGCAATAATGCTATGCTTCGAACCTATGCACCTTGGGGTATATTTAAAATAAATCCTGGAGAGACAAAGAAGATAAAATTATCAGAAAGCTATTGCACACTGGCTGCTTATAGCCCAAACAATTTATCCAAAAGACCCAATAATGTTTATTACTATTCATTTTTCCCTTTTTTTGATATAAAAGCTAATGGTACATTGCAGGATAAATATACAAAGCCGCCCCATAACGCAAATGAAGAAAAATATACGACTGATAAGGAGTTGGTAACAATTGGTAAAGCTGAGTGGAGGAATGCAACTGAGTTACAATTTCTTGAAAATGAAGATCATTACCTTATGGTCCATCGTGGTAGTTCCTTATCCAATACGTCGCTTGTTAATTTTGCAAACCCTATTAACGAAAAAAAGACTGGTTCAAATGATTTCCCTGCAAATCTCAAAGATAAGTATATTGATGATAGCAAACCAGTGGACATTGATTTAACAACATTCACTATGGCAGGTGTTGGAGGACCTAGCACCATAGATGATATTTTACTTTTTAAAGATGGGCGGAGTGATAATCAACTATGTAGTTGGCAGGTATTGCAAAATACAAATAATGATGGGCCTACTGGTGATACTTGCCAAGGAGCACCAATTTGGCCTTATGGTGGTTTTAGAGAATGTAATATAAACAACGATTTAAAACAATCACAGTATTTACTAATTAGGGGGTACAACTTACCTTATGCCGTTGGCCCTGCTTATCCAGATTCGTATGGGAGTACAGATCCGAGGACTGATAGTACTTATAAAGCAAGTGGTGATATACCTGATGGAGGTGCTTTTGGTCGTAGTGCGAAAACTAGGTGGACGGCTGTTAATAAATTACTTTGGCCTGATAAGGATTTTTCACATTTCAATGCATGGGCCAAGTATTTAATGAATAATAATAAACCTGCTGCATATGGTTCATGGAAGGCAAATAATGGAAGTGATGATAATAATCTGGTATCGCGATTTGCTTGGTGTATTGATTATTATGAAGATAATGATGATAATTACCAACCTACATTGGTTCTTGCATGGCTTCACTATCAAAGTCAAAATAAAGAAAAGAAAATTCATGCGAGTGATAAAAGCTATGCCCATAGTAGTTACTGCATAGACAAAAATACTCAGATTACACAGGCAGCTAACTTTAAGAAAGCAGTTGATGGCCAGGAACAGTCTGCTCCCAATGAAAAATCAGCTGATTTCAATTTTTTCAAAAAAGATCCAGATGGCAGGTTTATTTGCAATAATTGTCCTGTCTATAAGAGTGATGACGGAAACCCAGACATTAAGGGTGCTGCTGCAGGAACTAATTTGAACAGTACTTCAGGCGTTGGTGGTAAACAAGATATTCCTTATACGGGTGCAAGCCCTGGTGAAGGCGCAGAATGGGCGGGATTTTGGTGGGATTATCATGGGAAAGTAAAATATATTTGTGCAAGTGGAGTGGGCTTGGAACTTGCCAAAGCAGTATGGAGAGATGCTAATCCCGTAACTGAATCAGGCCAGTTTTTTCAAAAAGGCCGCTGTCTAGGCCAAGGTTTGAATGAAATTAATTGTTAAAGGAATTAAATTTTTACTAAAACCTAGCCTAAAGTCCCTTGATTTGTTTATGGGGTGTGTTAGTTTTGATACACCACAAAAGCGTGTTTAGGGCCTTTGATAATATGGTGGGGTTCTACTTTATAGCTTAGAGCTGCGCGAAGCGGGTGTTTATACACTACGGTAGGGGCACACTCTCGTGCAATATCCAAAAGGGTGTTTGTTTCGGCTCCTGGTCCAATGAGATCTTGTAAGAAAGCGCTATTTTTTTGAGATTTAGCATTTTTTGTTTTTTCTGGAAACATGGGGTCCAGGTAGATAAGATCTGCATCAAGCTCTCTTAGTAAGCTTTTAGCATCACCGTGGACAAGCTGTATGCGTGATGCGGCTTGTTGACTTTGCGGATTAAGTTGTGCGCGTCTGAGCGCATCTTCTAATAAGATATGCATAAGAGGGTTTTGTTCAATAAGGGTAATCTTGGCGCCGTAATGGGCCATGATATAGGCATCTTGGCCAAACCCCGCAGTTGCATCAATAACTTTTAGATGGGGTCGCTTGTGAAGGCCTATGGCTTTGATGATATTTTCTTTATGCTTTTTACCTTGTTGTAGCCTGTGGCGCATTTTAGGGCTGTTAAAATCCAGCGCAATCACGCTTTTTTGTTTGTTGCAATAATGCCAGGCGACAAGCTGATCTTTTTCTTGCATAAGCACTATGTTCGGGTTTTTATCAGGAATGGTTTCCTTGTTGCATAGTGGCCATTCTAGCTGTTTTGCTAGGGATTTTGCTTGCAATTGCAGATCATCTGTGTCATAACTAACAAGTTTTTTCATCAAGGCCCCAAGTGGATTTTTCTATCGGCTTATCTTAGCATAGGCAAAGTTTTTCTGCTCAAAGCTTTAAGCAACAGGAGTTTTACATGCATCAAGCAAAGCATCATTATGGTTTCGTTGTATTTACAGGTATTGTCGCGGCCATTGCAGGTTTTTTATATGGTTTTGATACGGGCATCATTGCTGGGGCACAGCAATATATTGCACAAACCTTTGCTATACCTGATTCTGCAGTATGGCTAAAAGGGATTATTGTTTCTTCGGTACCGTTTGGGGCCTTAATTGGAGCAGCAAGCAGTAGTTATGGTGCACGTGTTTTTGGCCGTAAAATGACTATTTTACTCTCTGCGATTTTGTTTATTATTGGCACCTTGCTGGCGGTTTATGCACTCAATGTTCATATGGTAATTGCTGCGCGGCTTTTAATGGGCTATGCGGTGGGTTTAACCTCTATGGTGGTGCCGATGTATTTATCTGAAGTGGCGCCTTATCAAATTCGTGGTGCTATTATTTTTATGTACCAACTAGCTATCACTATCGGCATTTTCTTAGCTTATGTCGTGAATTTTCTCTTTGCTGCTTCTGCCAATTGGCGCATGATGTTTGCGGTGGGGCTTGTTCCATCGGTACTGTTGGGTATAGGAATGTTCTTTTTGCCTAAAAGCCCGCGTTGGCTTATTACCAAAGGTTTAAAAGCAGAGGCGCTGATGGTTTTACAGCGTCTGCGTCAAAGCAGTAATGTACAGCACGAAATGGAAGCTATAGAATCAGCGGCACACCATCAAAAGGGTTCGCTGTTAGATCTATTCAAGAAGCCTTACTTGCCCTTAATTTTAGTGAGCTTTTGTTTGTTTGCATTTCAACAATTAAGCGCGATTAATGCCATTATTTATTTTGCACCAGAGGTGTTTAATAAGGCCGGATTTGTCGGCAACCATTCTGACTTTTTAGCAGCTATTACCATAGGTGGTGTGAATGTACTTGCCAGTGTTTTTGGGATGTATGTGGTGGATAGGCTTGGCCGTAGAAAACTTCTTTTTAGCAGCTTTATTGGTGTTATTATTTGTTTGGTGCTTACAGCATTTTGTTATATGGGCGTTTTTGGTGATTCCTACAAATATATTTTACTTGCTTCGGTTATTAGCTTTATTATCTTTTTTGCTATTGGCTTAGGTGGCGTGCCATACATTTTAATGTCTGAGATTTTACCTTTAAACCTGCGTGCTCCAGGCATGGCCTTTGCCAGTTGTGCCAATTGGCTTTTTAACTGGTTTGTGTCTTTAACCACCTTGAAATTCTTTGCAGCTTTAGGCACAGGGCAAACCTTTTTAATGTATGCGGGCTTATCTCTAATAGGTTTTATATTTGCCTATCATTTTATGCCTGAAACGAAAAACTGTTCTTTAGAGCATATTGAAGAGCGCCTTTATGAAGGACGTCGTATTCGACATATTGGTCAGTAGATTTTTTTAATCTTGGCTTGAGTGTGCGATAGGGCCTACTTTAATTTTAAAGCGGCTGATTAGAAAACTTATCCCGTAGCACAGAGGAATAAGGCTTAATGCCCATTGGAACTGTGTGGCGCTTAAGTCGCTGCCCAAAGCATTTCCATGACCAGTGTGGCTGAGAATAAAACCAATAGCAGGCTGTAAAACTGCACCAGCAATAACAGTTAAAAAGTTATTAAATCCCAGTGCCGTACCAAGGCGCTGTTTATCATGAAGTTGTGCTACCAAATTAAAGCTTAATACTTGACCGCTAGAGGCAATGCCCATTAAAAAAAGCATGAGTGCCAGGAGCCATATCGGTAGTGGTGTATAGATGCACAATACTGCGCTTAGAAGTCCCAGTAGACCACAAAAGCTTAAGGCTTTGACGTGGAGATTAAAGCGCTGACTAAGATAACCTATGCTTAAAGAGCCAAAGCCAATGCCAAGCCAAATCATGGAGCATAAGTAGGCACTGCTACTTAAAGACAAGTGGTATTTGGCATGAATAAAGGGAATGCCCCAAAGGGTTGCAAAACCAGAAATCGGTGCATAATTACTAAAGGCATAAGATCCTATCCACCAAGACTGTGTGCATTTAAAAAGGCTGAGTATATTTTTAAAACTGTAATGGTTTTGCTCGGGATGAATGTGCGATGATTTGGGGTTTTTGCGTAAAATACATACCATGGCAATGCCTAGTAACATTCCTGTTATCACCAGAGACCACAGTATCGTTCTTAAGCTATAGTAGCCTAGTGCAATGGCCACCGGCCCTTCGCCTAATATGGCGCCGGTGCATGCAACGATACCGGTTATAGCGACAATAAGATAAAAGTATTTGGCATCAAACCAGGCTCGGCCGATAAACATCATGCCAATATAGGCGGTGGCGGATCCACATCCGGTAAGAATGCGACCAAAGGCAAGTGCACTAAAGTGGTGACCCATTAAAATACAAAAGGTACCCAGGGCACATAAGAGCGCAGCAATACAAAGGGTGAGTCTGGCGCCGTAGCGATCTAATGCTGCACCAGCAAAAAGTTGCATGGTACCATAGGAATAATAGTAAAATGAAGCAGCCAAGCCCATTTCAAATGCATTTAAGTGTAAATAATGCATAAACGGTGTGCTCATAACACCAGGTAAGACTTGTAAGATAAACTCGTACATTAAAAAGCCTGCAGCCAAAAACAGCATCATAAAAGGCAGGGATTGGGCTTTAAAAGAGGATCGGTGCATCAATCGCTTATCGTTAAAAAGCGCGTATTATACCAAAAAACACCCAGTTTGGCTAGTAATCAATAAGAATAATGGGCTAAGTTTAAGAAACAGCTGTGAATACATGTTTAAAAGCGTGCATCTATCTGTAATAACTTAATTGTCATTTTTTATGGTTGTGTTTTAATTATATATGAAATTATTGTATTAGTATAATATTAAATATTGCTGGATTGTTGTGTATTTCCTTCTTTAGTTGAGTATAATGAACGGAATTTTTGTTGTAGATGATTTGCAGTGCTTACTGAAAAATATAAGAATATTCAGAGGAGCTGGTTGAGTGTTATAAGCTTTTTTTCTTGCTCTATTTTTTTGCTTGACTATTTTTTTGGAAACGGTAAGGTGTTTTCCAAATTTGATCATGCTAGTTTTGATTCACCGAAGCATACGGTTTGTGCTTTAGCAGGAGGGTGGTTGTTTTCTACTTTTGATCTCAAAAAAAATGTTTTATCCTTGTTTGAAAAACAAGAGTCTCAGTCTGATGAGTTCCATCAAAGAAATATTCTTACGTTAACCATAATAACCTTAAGTTTTATTTCTTATGCCACAATCTTTTCTGTAAAGCGGTTTTCAAAAAATAAGTCAATTGAAACGCATGAGCTTATGTGTCTTATTGGCTCTGCGTTGTTGATGATTACTTATTTAAACCAATATGGAATTGAAGTAGAAAGAACAGAGGATGAAATGCTTCCTCCTAATATGGCACGTATTCCTGCGTGCTTTAAAGAGGAAGATCCATCAGGTTACAAGAAAAAGTTTGCTATTACGAGTTTAATGATGTCTGGTTTTTGGGTTTTTTATGATGCATCTGAAAACGCTGTCGCAAATGATTTGCTTGGCCATACAGGATTTTATTTGGCATCAACCGTATATGCAGCCTCGCTTTACTATTGGACAAGTTTTAAAGAACAAAAGCCGGATATCATAGTTAAGCAACAAGCGAATATAAGCAAACCTTTAGAACTTATAGATACGCTCAAGGGAATAAGAAAATTGCCTTTAGAATTCAAGCTTTTGCACCTGCATCATCAAAAAATGAGTGATGAAGAAATTATAAAGGTGATTGGGGACCGCAAAACCGATAAGAAAACCAATAAGAAAACCGGTAAGAAAACCGGTAAGAAAACCGCTAAGAAAACCGCTAAGAAAACCGATAAGAAAACCGGTAAGAAAACCGATAAGAAAACCAATGAGATAGAAATGGTGGCCGATGCCTTAGAACAAATTGAGGGCTTGGCAAAAGATATACAATGTCCTAGGGAGACGGTTTTTTGGCTTGCGGATTTTTTTTCAACTGCACAAAAACCCGAGATAATGCAAAATCGCAAGCTTTTTAAGCTAAGAGACTCAATTTTTTTTGATAATCAGAAGGAAGCTTTAAATTTTTGTTTTTATTTATTCGGTTCGATTGTAGCGTATTATGCTGTAAATGGTGCTTATAATCGTTCTTTAGATCAAAATATAAGTTTTGAATGGAATACAATTTTTATACCTCTTCTTGTATCTTTGCTGAGTGTTTGGAGTTTGTATAAGAAAACATGCAGCTTAATTAATAGTCAAATTAATATTAAGACGCTTGAAGTATTATGGACACTGTGTGATGACCCTAAAAATAAACAGCTAACACTGCTTATGGCAGGTTGTTTCCCAAGCTTGGGGTGGCCCAAGTTTGATAAAGCAGAAAAAGCCAAAACAGAAAAACAAAAATCCCAAATAGAAGTCGGCAAAGCTAAAGAAACAGAAAGAGAGGTTCAAAGTGCAGAAGAAGTCGGGGTAAAAGAAAAGTGTGCAAAGTCCATTCAAACGCAAGATGATATTATGTCATCTCCTATGATATCTTCGGTGAGCACCAAAGAAACACCGGTTTATGTTCCAAGTATAGAGCAAGTGCTTGGCCGTGTTATTCCAGGCTTTAAGGATAAAAGTAAGACTGAGCAAGTATCCTATATGCTTGGGTCTTGTGAGGGCATGGATTTGTTTGATGAGTGGTTGATGCATTATGGTTTAAACCATGCTGCAGATAAAGCAGACTATAAAAAACAAGCACAAAGTATAATTCAAGATGCACAAAAAATTAAAGCAAAAGCCGATAAGGTCCAAAGGGATAGGCAACGGCAAAATGAAAAAATCCAAGAAAGAAACAGAAAAATAGCGCAAAAAAATAAAGAAAAAGCGAAAAAATTAAAACAGGATAAAGTAAAAGAGCGCAAATTTCAGGAGCTGACTGCGCTAGAGAGTAGATATAAAAAAGGTACTCAAAAGGATAAGGTCGGTTTGCCTGATGAAACGCTAAAGAATCAAGAGAAGTATCAAACAAGGCAGCTTGATGAAAAGAAGCAAGAACAAGCCCAAGTAAAAAAGGCAACAATATTACATTTGCAAATAAAATATGGCCAGGGTTTAGAAGGGGTGGATAAATCTCAAGTCTTACTAGATTATACTGATAGTCGTGATCTCCTGAGGCTTTTAAATAGTAAGGGAGTTTGTTTTGGGCAACATTTAGACACTATTGTAGCAAGACTCATAGTAGCCTTTGAGTATCAGCTATGGGCTAAGGATATTGATGTTGGGTCTGAGCATTATCAGGAAACATACAAGCATTATCAGGAAACAAAAAAGCAATTGATAGTGGGCTTAGATGCGTCGAGTTATTGTGCTATTGAGCTTAAGGTCTTGGATTTGAAAAACTTGATTGATCAAGAAAGAAAGGCACAGATATTGTCTGGGTCTAGCGAAAATCCAAGAAAGAAGTTGTTTAAAAAAAGACAAGAAAGTGATGCAAGTAAGCTAAGTATTAAAGAAAAGCAGGGTCGAGCAATACTAGAACTTAAGCCTTTGGGTAACATGGCAGCACTGACACTGCAAAAGCAATATAGATCTTTTATATGCTCAAAATCTTTTAAGCAAAAAAAAGCTGCGGTTTTAAAGTTGCAAAAATATTTTCGCCATCAAAAAAATCTTTTAGCATTGCTTGCCGCGGAACCTCATAAAGCATTAACATGTCAGGTTGATTGTGATTCAAAAAAAGATGAGGCAGTTGCAGATACGCCAGGTGGTACTCCTGAAAGTGCTGGGGCACAGAGTCCACGTTCTCCCTCGCCGCATGAGCTAGAAAGAGCTGCATCTGAAGGCATTGCGGCAGAGAGTCCAGGTTCTCTCTCGCCTTATGATCTAGAAGCAGTTGCATCTGAAAACATTACGCAGTGTTCAGGTTCTCCTTTGCCGCTAGATGGCGTTACACCTTTCTGGGGAGTGTACCACCAACCATTCCAATCTCTTGAGTATGAAAATATAGAGGCTTTGTTAGATGCTGTCATAGCCATAAATGATCTGAAAGGCCAGCAGTGTGATATGTTTTTATATGCGAGGATGCAAGAGCTTAAAGAGCTTGTTTCGGCTCTAAAGGATAAGAATCCCGGGGTTGTTTTTAGTATTCATGGTAGCTTTGCAATGTCTGTATACCAATATTTGCGTTATAAGGGGAAAGTGGGTTTTCCGCCTTGCCGTGATATAGATATTATAGTTAGAGGAAAATGTCCACTTGAAATAAGCGTTCCTGATGAATCTGCAAGGGTTGAGGTTCGTGGTAGGTTTAATCAGTTACTGTATTGTTCTGGGGTGAATATTGTAGAGTTTTCAGCTGCATCAGATTCTTCATTATTTAAAAATGAAATAGCGATTCCACTTGATGGATCTTGTTCTTTATCGTTTGAACCCATGGTCTTGCCAGATGATTTTAGGATGCGTGGTCGTCCCTTTGATGCTGCATTTCTTAAGTTTGTGTTAAGTATGATGGTTATGGTTCTTGGTTTGCCCCAGGAGCAGTTTCTTGAGGGTGGTTTGTCCCAGGAGGAGCAGTTTCTTAATGAGCTCCTTGATGAGCAGGCAATAGGGTATTATTTAGAATTAAAGCAGCGCTTAATCAATGATGTAAAAAGCTATGCATCTGGTCAAATGCAGCCTACGCCCATATACAGTTGTGATTATAGTTTGTTTGAGCGTTTTCTCTTAAAGCTAACTTCTATTGATCATACCCTTGAGATTTTTTCTTCACGGGATGCTTCGACTATGATTATGCTTAAGGAATTATCTGCTGCTTATAATGAAAATATTATAGGCTTTATTAATAGCTTAGTATTTGAAGATTCACTTTATAATTATGATGAAAAAAGCATAGGCGCCTGGACTATCTGGACTATTCATCATATGTTTGAAGATTATAAGACGAGGCAGACAAAAGAGGCAGATGCAAACAGAAAGCCTGGTGGAGGTGCAATAGTTAAAAGTTGGAGTTCTTTACCTCAGTGTGCTCCTTAGTTATATTCTTGCTTTTTTTTACACTTTTTTCTTGTGCTTTTATCCGCTGGGGGTAATCTTTCCATCTTCAAGCACCAGCACGGAATCTACATAGCGCTGATGCACTTCTTGATGGCTCACCATCAGGGTGCAGTGCTGGTTTTTTTGAATAATTTCTAGTGTTTTTTCCATAATCTTTTCGGCGGCTTTAGGGTCAAGTGCTGCGGTATGTTCATCTAAGAGCAGGAGTTTTACTTTGCGTAAAAACCCCAAGGCCATCACGAGCAATTGCTTTTGTCCGCCAGAGAGGGGTGCAATAGCTTGATGGTAGGCGCTTACAAAATATGGATGAAAAGATCTTAAGTGTTCCATGAGGCAGTCATGATTCATCGGCGAGAGTTTAAAAGCATGAAAATACAATTTTATCTGTTCAGCGATGGTCATGGCTTGGCATAATTGTTGCTCAGGCCTTTGGGCGATATAGAGGATATCTTTGGCAAGTGTCGTTGCTTTTATATTTTTTATGTTTTCTTTTTCAAAGCGTATTTCGCCACTTGTGGGGGTTTGGTGTTTTTGGATCATTTTTAATATTGTGCTTTTGCCAGAACCATTGGCGCCAACAAGCATATAAAACTTTTTTGCATCCAATTGTATCTGAAGATCCTTCAGTATGGCCCCTTTATTGGTTTGCGGTTGAAAAACAATATCATGCATTTCGAGTATAGATTTAGACATATTGCTGCTCCTTATGATGTTTGGATCCGCTGGATAAAAATATAATTAGTAATCCCCCCAGTGCCAGTTTGAGATAGATCGGGTTCATCCCAATGGCTAGGAGAAAATTTAATACGATAAAATACGCAAAGACACCCAAAAGGCAGGCACTAAGCTCAATGGGGGCGCTATAGTGTTGCTGGCGCCGATAACGTGCCAAGGTGCTTAAGCCTATCATCATAGCGCCAATTGCAGTAAGGGCTAGACCTTCACCCATGTGAATATCAGCGTAACCATTGATTTGAGCGCTGATAAGGCCGCTAAAGGCCGACATGGTGTTGGAAAGGATTAAGCCAATACAAAAGATTAAAAAAGGGTTTTTGCCGTATTGGCTAAGCAGCGATTTGTTTTGGCCATAGGCACGCAGCAGCAGGCCACGGTTTTGATGCAAGAAAAATGCCATCACCAACAATAGTGTTACAATGCAGCTGCCAATGAGCATCCATAAGATAAAAGGGTGCAGGTTTTGTAGGTTTGCAATCGAGTTATGAGCGCCTAGGAGGCTGATATTGGGTCTGCCCATAATTTGAAAGTTAAGGCTATAGAGCATAAAGATAGCTAGGATGCTGGCAATTAAAGGATCAATTTTTCCGACTTTGCCAATGCAAGCAACCCCTAAGCCAACTAAGCCCCCAGCGCTTAATGCCAGCGCCAGGGTAAAGAGAGGACTCAGGTGATGTATGAGGCATTGGGCATAGACGCCAGCGCCTAATACAAAACTTGCTTCCACTGTTAGGTCTATGAGATTCATCACTCTATAACTAAGATACATGCCCAGTACTAAGGGCATTAATAAGAGGGTTTGTGCTAAGGCACTTTGGCTTATGATAAGTAATAACATGTTCATATTCCTAGCTAAGTATTTGAATTGGATAATCAAATGCCTTGGCTGTTTTCTTTAAATCCTCAAGATGCATCCCTTGTTCAAGTGCTTGTTGTGGATTTAAAAAAACCTGGTAGTGGTCCATGGTTTGGGTTGGTATTTCACCTATTTTCCTGCCGTTTAACACTTGAGCAGCCATTATTGCAGCTTTTTCGCCTATAGCACGTTCTGCAACACCTACAGCAAAGGCCGCGCCATTAGCAACGGAGCCATCGTCAGAGGCAATTAGTGGTATTTTTCTCAATTGCGCTTCTTTGCTTAAGGTGCTGATACCACTTACTACGAGGGAATCTTTCAAAATGAAAATGCCTTGGCTCTCGTGCTCAATGCTCTTTGCAATAGCATATAGGTCTGATACTTGGCCAATCATCAGATCTTGAACCTGAATATTATACGCATGCGCAGCAAGCTTAAGCGCTTTGACATCATCAAATATTTTATCATCAGCGCTGTGAATAAGGGTAAGTTTATTAAGCTTAGGCAGTGCTTGATGCAGAAATTGCAATTGCTTTTCTACCTTAATTTCATCAATGACATTGCTGGTATAGGCCTTATTAGCCCCATGTGGTAAGTAGGCTGCAACCCCTATAATGCTTTGCTGCGGCATTTTGGCCAAGCTCATTTCATAGGCTTGTTCTCCTATGGGTAAGACAAGATCCATTTTGCTCAGCTGAAATTGGTTTATAATAGCCATCATCATGCTAGGGTCATGCTGAGCATTTTGGATGATCAGGTGTACAGGGTGTGGGTAGCTTTTGGCTAATTGGCTTTTAAAGCCTTGCGTTATTTCTTTCATCGCTTGATGCTCTAAAGGTACAATAATACCAAGTTTAGGAATAGTATTTGCACTTGAAAGCATGGGGATTAAGAAAAAAATAAAAAGTTTTATGAATGTTTTCATGTTTTTGCTCCTTGGAGTGGCCGGCTGTATCCTTGCTTGCTGGCCTAGAAAAAAAGTTATGTGTGCGAGGGCTTTAGGTGCCTAACACAAGAAAATAAAAATAAAAATAGAAGGAAGGGGGTAAAATAGGTAAGGCGCTAGATGCGCCACCAAGATGCAAAACCTGTAAGTTTTAAAGACGCAACCATAGCTTCCAGAGTAATCTGGCTAAAGGCGAAAGGAAATAAGAAGCGGAGTGCTTGCATGATTTTTGCCTTCTTTAGTCACGTTTTTTCATTATTGCGGCGGCAGTAATCCCTGTCAAGCCTTTTTTTTAAGGGTTTCTTCTTAAAAATGCTTGCAATTTTGTTTGACTTTGAGTAGAATAGGCCAGATTTTTGAGCAAGGATTAAATATGAAAGCAAATATACACCCAGAAGCCTATAGTATCAAAGCCATTTGCGGCTGTGGTGCGCAGTATAATATCATGTCATCGTTGAAGGGTGATATCCGCCTTGATGTATGTTCTAACTGCCACCCTTATTACACTGGCGAGCAAAACATTGTCGATACGGAAGGTCGTGTTGATAGCTTCAAGAAACGTTTTGGTGGTTTTTCTATGGGTTCAGCTTCTTCTAAGAAAACAGAAGCAAATTAACATCATGCTGTTAAGCGTGAATATAAGTATATCAAAAAAGTCGCCGATTCAAGCGGCTTTTTTTTTATCAATTATAAAAAGGGGGTAATTTATGGATGAGACAATCATAATTGGCATTTCTGGAGCTTCGGGTTCGGGTAAAAGTTTGCTATCGAAAACTATTGTTGATGAGCTATGTTCTGAGCACGTTGCTGTCATATCAGAAGACGCATATTACAAGGACTTGTCACATTTGACCATGGCGGAGCGTGAAAAAGTAAACTTCGATCATCCAGATGCTCTAGACCATGACTTACTCAAAGAGCATTTGCTTGCACTTAAGCAGGGTCAAAGTATTTCCGTGCCAATTTATGACTATGCAACGCACAATCGTACGGATAAGACCATGGGGGTTGAGAGCGCTAATCGTATTGTCATTCTTGAAGGCATTTTGTTATTTGTAGAACCGAAGCTTCGCGAGCTTATGGATATAAAAATCTTTGTTGATACGCCATTGGATGTATGTTTTATTCGCAGGCTTGAGCGCGATGTTATTGAACGTGCTCGCAGTATGGAATCTGTTATTACGCAATACCAAAAAACCGTGCGTAAAATGTTTGTTCAATTTATTGAGCCCTCCAAGCGCTATGCTGATTTAATCGTGCCCCATGGTGGTAAAAATCGTATTGCTATTGATTTGATTCAAGCACGAATGAAGGCTATGCTCTCTGGAGTGTAAATTTTTTGGAGTATTACAGGTGTCACAAGAAAAGCTTTCTGCCTTACGCGCAGCCATGGCCAAGCATGGTATAAGTCATTATCTGGTCGTGGGATCTGATGCCCATCAAAATGAATATGTTCCTTTGTGTTGGCAACGCCGAGTCTGGCTGAGCAATTTTACCGGCTCTGCAGGTGATGTGCTTGTTGGCTTAGAAGATGCGGTCTTAATGACCGATGGTCGTTATAGTATTCAGGCAAAAAACCAACTCGATCTTGCGCATTTTGATTATCTCATTTCCCAAAAGGGAGTCTTAGATAGCATCCAAACCTGGCTTGATAAAGCGCAATCTCCAGTGGTTTTGGGTTTAGACCCCATGTTGATTTCACAAAACTTTTATCTTGCTTTGCAAAAAATTGCTAAAGATAAAAATATTACGCTTAAGCTTATAGATGAAAACTTAGTAGATAGCATTTGGGCAGATCGCCCGAAAGAGCCGCAACAGCCAGTGCTTACTATAGAGGATAAGTATACCGGTTTATCTGTAGCGCAAAAGCTTACAATGCTTAGAGAGAAAATGTCTAAGGATCAGATCGAGCATTATTTTATCAGTGCCTTAGACAGTATCGCCTGGCTTTTAAATATCAGAGGCACGGATGTTGAATATAACCCTCTGACCATTTCCTACTTATTGGTCCAAGCAGAAGATGTGGTGTGGTATATTGATGAGGCGAAGGTTTCAAAGACACAGCAGAAAGCATTAAGTGAATATGGCATTCGTATTGCGCCCTATAATGCTTTTTTACGTCAAGATCAGGCCCTTACCGGCAGCATGGCATTAGATCCCAAGTCTACTTCTTGTGGGGTTTTTGCGCACTTTAAAAAACAAGGTGCCACGATTATGGCTAAGGGCTGCCATATCGTAGATTTTAAAGCGTGTAAAAATGCTACGGAGCTTACGTGGATGCGCAAACAGCACCTGGAAGATGGTGCTATTATGGTGCGTTTTTTATATTGGCTTGAGCACCAATCTAGCGCCAGTGAGCGCTCAGAGTGCCAGGTGCAAGCATATTTAGATCAACTGCGTTTAAGTCATAAAGATAATCGCGGTTTAAGTTTTCCAAGTATTAGCGGATTTGGGCCAAATGGTGCAGTGGTACATTATAGAGCCAGTGCAAAAACCAATTTGGCTATTACTGAAGATAACCTTTACTTGATTGATTCAG
The DNA here is from genome assembly GCA_902563055.1 of uncultured Gammaproteobacteria bacterium. Classification (GTDB taxonomy): domain Bacteria; phylum Pseudomonadota; class Gammaproteobacteria; order Francisellales; family CACEW01; genus CACEW01. The sequence goes on from CACEWE010000026.1 coordinate 15,448, forward strand.
GTGGGCAGTATTTAGGGGCTTGTACCGATATTACCAGAGTAGTACATTTGGGCGAGCCAACTTGTGAACATAAAAAGTTTTATACTTTGGTACTTAAGGGCCATTTAGCCTTGCGCCATAGTATTTTCCCTCATGGGATAAGCGGCGCACACTTGGATGTTTTAGCGCGGACGCCTTTGTGGAATCATGCTTGTGATTATGCCCATGGTACTGGTCACGGAGTGGGTGCGCATTTGTGTGTTCATGAGGGGCCTCAGGCTATTTCCTTGCATAATCATGCGCCCTTAAAAGCGGGTATGGTGGTGAGTAATGAGCCGGGCTATTATCAGGAGAATCATTTTGGAATTCGAATTGAAAACTTGGTTGAGGTGGTTGAGAAACACAAAACAGAATCTGCAGCTTGTTTTTTAGGTTTTGAGGATTTAACGTACGTGCCTTATGCCAAGAAGCTTATCGATACCAGTTTGCTCAATGCACAAGAACAAGCATGGATCGATGACTATCATCAACAGGTCTACACCCGCATAGCGCCTTTAATTGAAGATCCTGCTATTTTAGCGTATTTAAAAGCGCAAACATCAGCCTTAAGTGCAAGCTCAAATGCGATAAAAAAAACATGTACATAATAGAGGTATTTTGCTAGAATGATGCGGTTTTAGGGTAGAGACTTTGCTGATAAAAAGTCCTATTTTTAAGTACAAGGGGTGTTATGCACGTTCTGAAGCAAGAAGTTTCACTAACAATCAAAGAACCAGGGCGTCCACTTGGTATCTTATTAAGCTATGATCACCAACTACAACAAATGTTAGAGCTTGGTATCAGTGTACAGATGCGAACCTTACTTATTTTAGTTTCTCATGCGCCTTTAGACGAGCAGGCACAAAATCGTCTTAACCAGTTATTATCGCTTGGCGAGCTTGAGACCAATGTTAATGAGTCGCAATTACACTGGTTGATTCAAAGTACTGATCCAAAGGTACAACGCTGGTCTAAGGCTGCGCTTCAAATGCTAAGGGCTTGTAAAATGGACAAGCTAGTGGCTATTTATCCTGTGCGTGATTTTAGTTTTGCGGTTGAAGGCAATCAGCCTAAACTTGAAGACTTAATCCGCATTTTTGGGCCAGGTTTGGGGGGGATTTGTTCAGATGATCAGGTTTTAGAGCGCTTGCGTGAATCTGTTTTAGCAAGCGATCCTATGCCTTATGATCTCCAGGCAAAAAACCAAGTACGTTTTTCACCATTACTACGGTCGCGTTGGAATGTATCTGAGCAGGAGTTTCCATCAATATCTGATTTGTTATTTAGTGGCGATGATACGGCCATTTTGCGGCGTTTTCCAGATTATGGCGCCGTGATGCAGGGCTTGTTAACCCATCATTATTTTCCAGATCCTAAAAATCATATCTACCAAAGCATTAGCACCGAACGGCCGGTTACCATAGAGCTTTCAGATAGTTGTGGCGGTGTAGGCTTTGTGGGCGATTTAGGGCGAGGTTCTTTGCCGCGCGTGGCGGTCAATGCCTATATTTGTGACGATTTAGGTTTTGAGGATCAGGCTCCTAAAGATGAGGTGGGTTTAAGTCCGGTAAAAACCACTAAAGTATTATTGAAACTTATCTTAGAACATGCTGCTATGCTCAATGCGCGCGGTATTCCAAGTTTAGCTGGGTTTGTGCGTGATGGCATGAATATTAAAGCAGCGGGAGTGTATGCTGAATATGGCCATATTTACCCTGACAGCATAGAGCAGCGCCCTTCAGATCAATTTGCTTTTGCGATGATTTCAGATCATCACAGTGAGCGTTCAGTACAAAATGTTATAAACCGTTGTTGTGCGCATGGTCCTGATAATCCTATTATGGATATTCGTTATACCAATAACGATGCCTTGGTTTTGTGTTTAGATCAGGCCTTGTTTAAAACCTTTGAAACTATTGCCAGGCGCGAGCAGTGTGGCTATGTACTTTTAGATGCCTTTGATTATCTAGATGTATTGCCATCTGTGAGTGAATTTAATATTGTCGATACACAAAATCCATGGCCAGAAGCATCGCCTATGGCAGATCTGGATACTATCGATATTGATAGCGCAGTGTTAAAAGTTTTATCCGATCATTGTGTGGCCGATAAGCGTTATATTATTAATCACGTAGATCGTTCAAGTACCGGTTATGTGATTCAAGATCAAATGATTGGCCCATGGCAAATTCCAGTAAGTGATGTTGCAATAACCGTCAGTCGTTTTAGTGCCTATCAGGGTGAGGCCTTTGCTGTTGGAGAGCGTGCATGGTTGATGGAGCATGATCCGCTTTTGGCGGTGGAAATGGCTATAGCTGAAGCGATTACTAATCTTATGACCGTTCGAGTCGATCACCAATTTAGCATCAAACTTTCTTTTCAAGTTTTAGCAGGCTCCAAACCCAAGGATAATACTTTATGGCAGATGTTTGAGCATGCAAAAAAATGCGCAGATGAAATAGGCTGTGATATTGCGGCAGTGCATCAGGGCGATCATGGTTATCAGGAGCATGACAAAAATATTTTTGTGGTCCATGCCCATGCTTTATTGCAAGATTATCGCGCTAGAGTGAGCCCCAGAATGCGCTTGAATGTCGGTGAAACTCAGCTGCTATTGGTAGATTTGTCTGGATCCACGTATGGTTTGTCAGGCTCGGTATTAAACCATGCGCTTGATTTTCAAGATGGCCTTCCTTCTGTGGATATGGCTAAGATTAGTCATTTTATTCAGGCAATGGAACATATTCATAGTGAAGTACTTATTGAAGCCTATCATGATCGTTCAGACGGAGGCTTAATGGCGGCTTTGGCGGAAATGATGTTTGCTTCGCGGGCTGGTTTAGATATTTTTCTCGACAATGTAGGGGAATGTCCAAAAAGAGCCTTGTTTTGTGAAAATCCTGGGGTTGTGTTGCAGGTTAAAGAAGAAAATATTGAATCAGTGATGGAGGTATTTCTTGCCCATGAGATAGATTGCCACAGAATAGGCGAGGTTTGTGGTAGTGGTTTGGATCTTAAGGTCAGTTTTGATGATGCACTTATCTGGGAGTCGTCCTTTGCAAGTTTACACCGACATTGGTCTTATCCTAGCTATCAATTTGAGCAAGAAATGGGTAACCCTTTGGCCAAGCAGGCATTTGAGACCTTGTTGCTAGAAGATGATCCAGGACGTTTTGCGCGCTTAAGCTTTGATGTAGATGAAAACCCCGTTGCCGCGTATTTAAATCAGGGTGTTCGGCCACGTATTGCTATTTTGCGGCAGCAGGAGTCGATGGGGCACGTGAATCTTGCCGCGGCATTTGATTTGGCTGGTTTTGATTGTGTGGATATTCATATGCACGATTTGATACAAGGGCGGATGTATTTAAAGGATTTTCAGGGTTTAGCTATTTGCGGCACTTTTTCTTATAACGATGTTTTAGGAGCGGGGTATGCTTGGGCACAAACCATTTTGCATCAAGCAGTTTTGCATGATCAGTTTGCGAGATTTTTTAGTCGTAGCGATACCTTTGTCCTTGGTATTGCCAATGGTGCGCAGATGCTTTCTTACTTGCGCAATATGATTGTGGGTGCAGAATTATGGCCTAGTTTTGAGCGCAATATTTCTAACCAATTTGAAGCGCGTTTAGTCATGGTGGAAGTGGGTGATAGTAATAGTATGTGGTTAGAGGGTATGGCTGGATCTCAGCTTCCGGTCAATATTGCCCATAGTTATGGTCGCAGCGTCATCAATACTCAGCAGCTAGAGCAATTGGTGCATAACAAGCAATTGGCGATGCGTTATATTGATCACCATGGCGAATCAACAGCGGAATATCCCTATAATCCAGATGGTTCTGAGGCGGGTGTGTGTGCTTTTAGTGCGCAAGGCGGCAGGGTGTTGGCGCTAATGCCACACATAGAGCGCTGTTTTCTAGCTCAGCAAATGGCATGGCACCCACACGAATGGTCACATGATGCACCATGGATGCGCATTTTCTATAACGCACGGGCTTTTGTTGCATAGCCAATAAGCCGTATTGAAGCAATTTTTTAGATTTGTCTATATCTTCTGAAGTAATACTTCCGTGCTATGGCGGCAGTTATTTTTTGTATTTGATAATGTTATAGCAGTATAGGGCTGTTAAGTATGTGCAAAAAAAAAGCCCCAACTGGGGCTTAATTTGAAAAAAATCAGCTACAAATCTGCAATTTATAGACTTGGGCGTGTATTATGCGATTGTAACTTGCTTACAACGATAAACGTCTTGAATAGTTTGCAGAAGTACAACACCTTCTTTAAACGGTCTTTGGAAAGCTTTGCGACCACAGATAAGTCCCATACCGCCTGCGCGTTTGTTGATAACTGCGGTGGCAACGGCTTCTGGCAGGTCTTGTGCGCCAGAGGAAGCACCGCCGGAGTTGATTAAGCCCATGCGACCCATGTAGCAATTTAATACTTGATAGCGGGTAAGGTCGATGGGGTGGTCCGTACAAAGATTTTCGTAAACTAAGTCATGGGTTTTACCAAAATTAACAGCTTTGTAGCCGCCGTTACAAGTTGGTAGCTTTTGCTTGATAATGTCTGCTTTAATAGTAACGCCTAAACGGTTTGCCTGGCCGGTAAGATCTGCTGCAGTGTGGTAATCAATACCATCTTGTTTGAAATTGTCATTTCGTAAATAGCACCATAAAATTGTTGCCATGCCCATTTCGTGGGCCATTTCAAAAGCGTGGGAAACTTCTTCAATTTGTCTTCTTGAGGTTTCATGACCAAAATAGATAGTGGCTCCCACAGCTGCGGCACCAAGTTCATAGGCTTGTTTGATTGATGCAAACATGCGTTGATCATAGTTATGTGGATAGGAAAGGTACTCATTGTGGTTAATTTTTACGACAAAAGGAATTTTATGGGCATACTCCCTAGCACAAGAAGCTAAGCCACCAAGAGTTGAGGCAACAGCACTACAGCCACCTTCAATGGCTAGTTCTACAATATTTTTTGGATCAAAGTACATGGGGTTTTGGGCAAAGGATGCTCCAGCTGAATGCTCAATTCCTTGATCTACAGGGAGGATGGAAAGATAGCCCGTTTTGGATAAACGGCCACTGTCAAAAAGCCTTTGTAGACTATTAAGTACTGGTATGGGGCGATCAGATAAGCCAAATACTTTACTTACAAAATCTCCTTGCGGAAGGTAAAGGCTGTCTTTGGGTACAATGCATTCATGTTCTAATAAGTATGATGCTTGATCTCCTAGTAAGTCGGCAATTTGGTCTAATTTCATATGGTTCCCCTCTTTATCAAAATGAGCTGAAATTTTAGCACAAGCATAGTGCTAAAATCTAGGAGTTTATAAGCAATGAGAAAGATGCTGCGTGTTACTAGATTTTTATAAAGAGATAGATTAATATGGGAAGGTTATAATTTTTAGACTATATAAGGAACCACCATGACCTCCATTTTTAAAAAGACCCTTCTTACTTCTGCTGCACTTTTAAGCTCAAGCTTTTTAGTGGCTAATGCTCATGCAGACATTAATAGTTTAGTAAGCACTTTAACTCAAGGCCAGTTAAAGGTTGTTAAAACCTATCCAGCCACAGGAAATTTGATGGGGGTAATTGCTAAGCCTACACGTGGTGGCGGTAGCATCTTGTTATTTGCTGATAAAGACGGCAATTATATGGTTGCTGGTAATGTTATTACTGCTAAAGGCGAAAACCTTACCCAAAGTTTCACCGCTAAATACATCGATGCACAGGTAGCGTATGACGCTTTTGCACAAATAGATAAAGTGAGTGTTATTAAGGATGGTAAAGATGATGCCAAGCATAAAGCGTATGTGGTGGTAGATCCAAACTGTATATACTGTCATGTGTTTTCTAAAGAGGTTGCTCCATTAATTGCTGATGGTACCTTACAAATTCAATGGATTCCAGCAGGGTTCTTAAAACCAGACAGCATTCAAAAAGCGGCGAAAATGCTTTCTGGAAAAGATAATGCAGAGCGTTTGAGCTATTGGAAGTTGGATCAAAATAAATTTGATGACAAGACTGAAGAAGGTTCTTTAGCAAATCTGCAAGAAGATGCAAAGAACCCAGAAACGGTTAAAGCTTTTGATGCTGCGCGTGCGAATACAAAGTTCTTTTCAGAGACTGGTATGGGCGTTACCCCAAGCATTATTTTTGTCAACAATGATGGCAATCCAATCTTTGCTAAGGGTGCTTATCGTGGCGATGAACTAAAAGCCCTGGTTAATTCTATGAGTGATAAACTTACCTACACGCCAAAGGATAAAAACTCTTAGTGCGTTATTGGGGAAGAATACTAGGCGCAATTTTTGGTTATGGTGTTTTTGGTTTATTTGGTCTGATCCTTGGTTTTTATCTGGGATATATATTTGATCGGAATAGGTTGCTAGGCAGCATAAATCAGGATGAAGTTAAAAATGCGTTTTTTAAGGCTTTATTTACCTCTTTGGGGGCTTTAAGTAAATCTGATGGCGTAGTGTCCACGGAGGAAATTAATGCTGCGCGGGCAATTATGGCCCAGATGCAGCTTAGTCCCTCTCAGGTTAAATTAGCCATTGAGTACTTTAATCAAGGTAAAGGTCCTGATTATGCGTATCAAAAAGATTTAAAGCATCTATATGAGGTGGCCAAGGGTACGCGCAGTTTGATGCGGATGTTTTTGCAATTGCAATTTCAGGCCGCTTATAGTGATGGTGCACTTAATACGCTAGAGGCCAAGGTGTTGGCAGATATGGCAGGGCACCTTGGTTATCGTTCCTGGGAATTTCAGCAGATGCAAGCGATGTTTCAGGCGCAGTATCAGTTTGGTCAGTTTCAGCAAGGTCGGGGTGGTTATAGTAGTGGCTCGTATCAGCGCCAGTCGGGTTTTCAATATGGTGCTGGGCAAAACGAAATTGACAAGGCCTACGCTGTCTTGGGGGTGGCTAAAACAGCGACCAAGGCGGAGATTAAATCTGCTTATCGTAAGTTAATGAATCAATACCATCCAGATAAGTTGGTCTCTAAAGGTTTGCCTGATGAAATGATGCAAGTTGCCAAAGAGAAAAGTCAAAACATACAAGCAGCGTATGATCTTTTAAAGCGGCAAGCTTAACAGATTTATTACAGATGGATAAGATTATTCGTGAATTAAAAGCCACAGGAGTATGGTGAGTGCGTATCTTGAGCAAGAGTGATCTTGTGTTTTTTTGTGTATGTATTGGGGTGAGCGTATATCTGTGCCTGATTTATCTTTTTTTTTTGCGTTTGTAGATTCTTGAGTCAACATTTTTGAGAGAGGACTGATTGGGAAAATATAAATTGATCACATAAGTTTTTTTCTATATATCTTAGTTTCTGAGATGAAGCTCTCAATGGAAAATTTTTTATGCAAAAGGCAAAAATGCAATCTGGTCTTGTTTCTTTTATGGTTAAGATTTTTTTAGTATTGTATTTGATGTATTGCTTTTTGAATGCTGGGATTTCATTTTATTTTATATATGTTTATGTTATATTGAGTTATTACATTTTTTGGAGTTATGGTTTAGGTTAGGTCTATGTGTAACTGTATAAAGATAACAAGTTTTTTAATGGCGGTACTAAGCTTTTGTATGTCGGTTCTTGCGAAACCGCAATATAGCAGTGACTTTGGGGTCGCAGGTATTTTCTTTACGGAAATAGCCTGTTGTATCCCTTGGAGCGAGACGACTATTGAGAGTCAAAGATCGGGGCATGAAAATAGCATGGGGTCTTTAGATCCTCAAGAAGATTCTCAAGGAAATGGTGCAGTTGAAGATCGGGGTGCTTCTGGTTCCCTTGAATCAAGTGATGTAAAAAATCACCCTAGATTACAAAATTCCTTTTATGATTTTATTGAAAAAGGATGTAAATTCCTACAAGAAAGATTAAGGCAAAGTCCTGATCCAATACCAGTGCTCGCTGGTGTCTCGATTGAGGTGCAAGCATAGTTTTTGCAGGGGGAGGGATGTAATAGGATGCTTAAATTTTTTAGTTTATTTTTTGCGGATCTATAAAATAAAAGGGAGGGTAGAATGACAAATGGAACTGACGAAAGAGATCTTAAAAAGCGAAGAATAGCTGGACCGGAAGTCATATCTGCAGCTTCTCAAGCATCTGCAAAAGTTTTTGGCGACCCGGATCGCTTGCCTCAAATATTTAGGTTTATGCCTTGGCCTGCTATTCAAGCTATTGCTGCAACATCACAAGATTTTAATAATGCAAAAAACAATCTTATTGAGTGGGATAGCACATATAATTGGCCTGAGCTAAACGAGCATCTTTTTTCGCCTCCGGCACAAACTAGATATTTACTGTCAGATCTTATTTATGGCAAACAAAATCCTTTTAAAGGCAAGGAGGATGCAAGAGGCTGGCAGCTTGTTATGCCCAATGTATTTAAAATATACTATATGGGTCATGGACAAGACAAGATTATCGGGAAATTTCCTATATGTAAATATTGCAAGTTCTTCTCTCAGTCCAGTGATGCTAAGAAATATATACAAAACCTACGTAATAATATGCCCTACTTGGAAATTAGAGACCGGCGTGTTTTTCTTGGGCTTTCTGATTTGACTCAGCAAGATAAAGACGAAATAAGTGGAGTCCTTAGTGATCAAAAAGAGCTTGAAGTGAAATCGAAGGAGCACGGTTGGGATACCAGAAAAGTATCAACTCTAGAGGAAGTTATACAGTATCATAAAGAGGCTCAAGAGGTATTTATGCTTGTGGTTGAGCAGCAGGGTGATGAGCGATTTGAGTCACTTAACAACAAGGTAAAAGAGTATTTAAGCGAAGGGCATATACAGGCCGTAATGGAAAGACTTTCCACATTTCCTCCTTCTCAAAAAAAAAATATTCTTGAGCAGTTTAATGACTTCTACTGGTTTAAGCTTTTCACCCATGCACCTGCGTCTTTTGTAATATGGGAACATCCAAGTCAAATAAAAAAAATTTATGATGAGTATTTGGAGAATAAAAAAAACCTTGATTTACTAAGGAACAATTTCTACCTTTATCCTATTTTGGCATTTTCGGCAAGGTTTTTTAAGGTTATTGAGAGACATCCTAGGAGGGTGGAGAGCTTTATGGCGATAGTCAAAAAACATACTACTATAAAAGAATTTGTTGAAGTACTTTTCGCGCTTGATGAAGAAAGCCTAATTCCATGGACACCGCGATTTGCCTTTATGTTATTTTCACCTGATATATTTGAGGCTATGCGTTATGAGTTTTCTAAGCAATATTATGAGTTGTTAATTAAAGCCATAAGGATGTGCCCTCCACTTGTAGTTTCTTTTGAAATGGCAGGTACGGTAATTTTTGCTATGGGAAAAACTTTAAAAGAAGACTCATGCTTTGTAAACAAGCTGTTAAATGATGCAATCTTTCCTTGTATTGAGAGGCACTACTCAAGCTTGTTTTTATTTCTAGTGCATTTCTATCGTAAGTTCCCTTTCGATCAGAATATATCATCTTTTGGTCCGAATGGGCTCCCGTTATTTGCGGACGCATGCTTAGAAAAAATATTTGAGGATTTTAAAAAGGGAAAGAAGGGAGAGACGCTTGAATGCTATGTTGATAACTTACCAGATGTTCTTTTTAACAAGAAAGTAGGTTTTTTGACAGGCTTGCTCAATTGGGTAGAAATGAGAATTAAATCAGACTTGTGCGAGGGCACAGTAGAGTGGCTTCCATCTTATCGTACGCCTGCGTACAAAGGAAAGAGGCATAAAGACTGTCCTGGGCTTGACTGGAAAGATCAAATTTACAGTCAAAATTTTATCAACAAGCATAAGTTGCGTGAATTTTTGGCAGGGCTATATAGGGTGTTAACGAATTTGTATAGCATTTTGCCACAATCAGTCCAGCGCCATATGCGCACAGTGGTTCAGGATTTTATTAATCAATTTCCTCCCAAAACGCAGAGCTTAATGCTCAATGTTTTTCAAATGGGTGATGCGACAAAGACCTTTGAAATTAAAAGTACCGAGCAACAAGATGTAAAGTTTATTAGAAATCATCAAAAGATCATAGTGCCTTTGCATTTGTATGAAATCAACAATAAAGAAATCAGTAAAATAGTTCAAATGGCGGACTTTAAAGATGCTTGTAAGCTGGTTCGTTCTATTGTTACAGCTGCAAGATTGCCTAACAAGTGGCGTGCGAGGGTTATTCTAAAGCGGATGTTTATATATTTGAAAAGTGAAAGTGTAACATCCAAAGATGGAAAAAAATTGTTAATCACTGATATTTTTTCTCTGGAAGAATGTAAAGCACTGGGTTTTTCGATGTTAGATATGCTAAAGATGTGTGGTATTAGTATGGCTGAGAAACTGTTGGATCTGGACTTTATGCCTGGAGATTTTTCTACCTATGGTGCAAAAGAATTTTCAGAAGTGTTTAAGCAATTTCCACTTTCGTATTATAAAAAACATTCTGAATCTACTTATGATGTATTGCGTTTTTTTGGCTTTTCCTATACAGATCAAATGGTGAGTATAGGCTTTGTTTTATCTTGGTATGATTATTATAACTTTTTTTCGGAGCGTATTCCTGAAGACGAATCTGACAAAAATATAAAACCATTTACAGAACCGGAAATACTTCTTCATACTAAAGACTTTTTAAAACTTGGACTTCCTCTTAGTACTATTAAGCATAAATTTGATCAAAAGGATCACAAATATATAATTGAACAATATAATATAATTGACCAGGAGAGGATGATAGGAA
>CACEWE010000027.1 GCA_902563055.1 uncultured Gammaproteobacteria bacterium
TGGATTGCTTGGTCTTTAGGTGAGGCAACCATGCCTATTTGCTCAGCTAAAGTATGGTGCTCAAATAAATAATCACTCAGGTGTGGTTCCAATTCCTGCCCCTGGCCATAAAGCGTCAGCTCTCGCTCTTGAGTGCGCCAATGAAAGTGCAGGGCAATGTCTGCTTGCGCAAAAATATTTTTAGCTACATGACTTTGGCTATGACAGAAAAAAATTAAGCGTTGTTGCTCGATAATTTCAAGTTGCAGGCGATCTAACTGCGGCCGTTGGTCCATTCTAGTGCTTGCAACAAGTATGGTGTCAGCGTCTGTGTCATTTTTTTTTGCGCAGCTATGCCAACTTCTTAAAAGCTCCATGGGATCTTGTGGTAAGGACTTGGTCCAATATCTTGTTGAAACCTCTTTTAAATCTAAGTTACTCATAAGCTGCTTTTGGTTTTCATGGCGGATCACTCATGGTAAACTGCTACAATATTTTTTACCAGTGGAGTATTTTTTGGCCAAGTCGCTTTTGCGCTCGAGCTTGATCTTTTCCTTCTTTACCTTTATCTCGCGTATTTTAGGCCTGTTGCGTGAAATGATCTTTGCTAATGTCTTTGGCGCCTCTTTGATGATGGATGCGTTTTTGGTCGCCTTTAAAATTCCAAACTTCCTGCGCCGTCTTTTTGCTGAAGGAGCCTTTTCACAAGCCTTTGTACCAGTATTAAGTGAAGTAAAAGAACAAGGCACTGTACAAGAGTACCAAGACCTTATCGCGCATGTGCTTGGTGCTTTAATGTTTTTTTTAATCCTCTTACTATGCTTGTTAGAAGCAAGTACTGGTTTTTGGATTCATCTTTTTGCCCCAGGCTTTAGCCGTGATCCACAAAAATATGCTTTGGCGGTTTCTTTATTGCATATTACTTTCCCTTATTTATTATTAGTGTGCTATTTATCTTTTGCTGCAAGCTTATATCAAGTCAGACAACACTTTGGCTTGCCCTCTAGCTTGCCGATCATCTTAAATCTTTGTTTTATTGCAATGGTCCTCTACGGTGCGCCTTATTTTTCACTTCCAGTATTTGCCGCTGCCTGGAGTTTGATCATTGCCGGCGTTTTACAAAGCCTGGTGGTGTTTGTTTTTGGTCGTAAAAGTGGTCTTTGGGTCTGGCCAAGGCTCAGCTTGCACCACCCAGGGGTGCATCGCTTATGGTGCTTGATGGCGCCGGCACTTTTAGGCGCCTCTATGGTGCAAATTAGCTTGCTGATTGATACCTTTTTTGCATCCTGGTTGCAAAATGGTCGGATTAGTTGGCTTTATTACGCCGATCGCTTAATGCAGTTTCCTCTTGGTGTCATTGGAGTAGCGCTTGGAACAGTGGTATTGCCATCCTTATCTCGTGCAGTGGCGCAAAAACGTGATGATCTTTATCAGGCGCATTGTGATTGGGGTTTAAGAGTGGTGTTAAGTTTTGGAATTCCTGCAGCAATAGGATTGATTTTTTTAGCAAAACCTTTGGAATTGATTTTATACTATCATGGCGCATTTTCACTCGCTGATCTTCATGGTTCTAGTGAGGCCCTTATCGCTTTTGCAATGGGTCTTTGGGCCTTTATGGCCATTAAGGTTTTAGTAAGTGCCTTTTATGCCAGATATGAAATGAAGCTGCCAGTGAAAATTGCCGGCATTGCCATTGTTTGTAATATTGTCCTTAATGCACTTTTAATTAGTAGCTTAAAACATATCGGTATTGCTTTAGCTACAAGCCTTGCTGCTATGCTGAATGTGGCTTTGTTAGCATTTTACTTACAACGCCGTAATTATTTTGTCTTTAAAAAGCAATGGTTTAGATATATAGCAGTGATAGGTCTTGCATCACTGGCAATGATTGCTTATTTATATTTTGGGGGATATGCATTTTCCTTGTGGCTTGCATGGTCTTTAAAACAGCGCTTGCTCCATTTAGCTCTACAGGTTTTATTGGCGATGGCTACCTACTTTGGGGTATGTTACCTCCTGGGTTTTAGGCGCGCATTTTATCGTGGCGCTTAAATTTTTAATCCCTAAAATATTTGGTGGTTATAGAGCATAAAATAGGGTAGAATCTCTCAACGTTTTATAGAAAATAGGTTCTTGTGTTTAAGTTATCAAACGCCATTATTCCTGTCGCACTCTCTACTTCTTTAGCTATTGCTGGTATTACAAACAGTGCGTATGCACTTGCTGCACCAAGCTCTGCGTTTAAAGTCTCCGCTATTAAAGTGCAAGGGCAAAGTAATATTCCAAGTGCCGTTATTGAAAAAAACCTTGGCGTTAAAGAAGGGCAAACCTTATACCCCAGTCGTTATGCTTCTGTGATTCAAAATTTGTATGATACAGGTTACTTTAGTGATATTGACCTTAGCAGAGATAACAACACATTGGTGGTTAAGGTTCATGAGCGACCAACTATTGCTTCTGTTAAAACTGATGGCAATAAAAAAATTAAATCCGAGGATTTAAATAAATTCTTAGTGCAAATGGGCATCGCTACCGGTGATTTCTACAACCCCAATACTTTAGCGCAATTACAATCGAACTTGATTGGCCAATATAACCTCATGGGTTATTACGCTGCTCGGGTGAATGTAAAAAAAGAACCACTAGTGCGCAACCGTGTTGCTATTACCATTAAGGTTTCTGAAGGTTTGCCGGCGCGGGTAAAGGGTATTTCCTTTGTTGGTAATAAAGCTTTTTCCGCAAGTGCACTCAAAGGAGCACTGCCCATTAAAACAAGTGGTTTTGGGCATAACTTTTTTGGTCGAAATAAGTATTCAGAACAAAAATTAAACGACAGTCTTACTGCACTCTCAGATTACTACACCAATCGTGGTTATATGAATTTTCATGTTAAATCCTCTGATGTGTCTTTGGCATATAATCACCATGATATGTATTTGCATTTTTCCGTTTTTGAGGGACCTAAATATACTTTTTCGGGTTATGAGCTTGTTGGCGACCACCTTCCCAAAGAAACCTGGCAGTCTAAACATATACACATTAAAAACAAAGCAACTTTTTCTCGGAAAGCGGTGGTAGATGGTCTTAATGGTATTAAAGACTATTTAGCAAACCGTGGTTATGCTTTTGCAATGCTCAATCCAGTTCCTAAAATTAATGAGAAAGAACATTCGGTTAAAATCGTCTATTATGTGCACCCTGGACAGAAAATGATGGTCAACCAAATTTCCTTTTCTGGTAACACGCAAACAACTGATAATGTCCTGCGCCAACAACTACGTTATGTTGAAGGTAGCATTTATGACCTTTCCAAAATTAAATCCTCCAAAAACTTTGTAAGGAGAGAATATCCATTTATTACTAGTATTGATCATCAAGTGAAGCCGGTTCCGGGCAAGGTTGATGCCTTAGATGTGGACTACAAAGTTACCGAGCAATCTAGAAATCAGGTCAGCTTTCAAATAGGATACTCTGAGCTTGATAGTGCTTTTGTTGGCGTCAATTTGGCTATTCCTAGTGTATTTGGCTCAGCGAAACAGTTTAATATTGGTACCACTTTGAGTAAGTCTAGTCAAAGTCTGAATTTGTCTTACACAGATCCTTTCTTTACTATTAATCACGTTTCACAAACCTTGTCTGCGTATTCTAATAGGGTAAACTATGATAAGCGTGATTTAACAAACTATGCTACAAACTCCATTGGGGCCTCTGTGCTTTATGGTGTCCCAATCTCTGATACTAACACTATGAATCTTGGTTTTGGCCTTGATCATACCAACTTGGTTAAGCCTGGAAGCTCAACATCTGAGACGGTGAATCAATTTACGGATACCTATGGTAATAATTTCAACACTTATAGCCTTAATTGGGGTATATCGCATAACTCTACCAATCTGGCATACTTCCCAACTTCTGGCAGTAGGTTTGATCTCAATACTAAGCTTGCAGTGCCTGGCAGTAGTCTTAGATACTATACGCTCAACACCAGCTATCAGTGGTATCATCCTGTTGTTGGGCCCACCACTATTGGTTTATCAGGCGGAGTGCAATATGGTAATGGCTATGGCAATACCAATGAGCTCCCACTATATGCAAGGTTTTATGGCGGTGGCTGGGGCTCGGTACGTGGCTTTAGTGAGGGCAGTATGGGGCCGCACGATACATTGAAGGATGCAGATGGAAATGAAACGCAGGGTCAGGTTATTGGTGGTAACTTAAACGTGCACTTAAGCGCTAATTTCTTCTTTCCACCATCTTTAAGCAAAAATCCTGATTCTTTGCGCTTGGGTTGGTTTGTTGATGCTGGTAATATTTACAGTACGAAGAAAGAAGATTATGCATATCAGTCACAAGACCTACCAACGCATCCAGGTTTTGGCAATATGCGATATTCTACAGGTTTAGGCTTGCAATGGTACTCTCCAGTTGGTATGATGGCCTTTAGTTTGAGCAAGGTGCTTAATGCCAAGCCAGGGGATGATACAAGTATGTTTAACTTTTCAATTGGTCAAACTTTTTAATTTTATTTAATAATCAAGGAGAAAAAAATGCGTAAATTACTATTAACAATGGCTGCTGGGGTTCTATGTTCTTCAGTATTTGCTTTTGGTTTTGGATCAGGCTCAAGCGATAATGCTTTAAATATTGGAGTGGTGGATCAATTAGCTGTTTTTAATGCTGTTCCACAAGGCCAGGCTAAGTTAGATACTTTTGCTAAAGATTTGCAAGCAAAGGGTCAAGATCTACAAAAACAATCAGAATCCCTTAAAGCCGAGCAACAAGACTTTGAAAAAAATAAAGCCAGCATGAGTGCCGATCAAATTAAAGCTAAGCAACAAGAGCTTGGCCAAAAAATGCAAGGATTACAACAACAAGCTATTACTTTAAGACAAAGTGAAATGCAAAATCAGCAAACCGTCGTTGCAGACTTTAAAAAAGATTTAGAAGCCGCTTCTTCAGAAGTTGCTAAAGACAAAAACTTAGATATCTTATTTGCAAAAGATACCGTTCCTTATGCAAATGAAAAGTTTGATGTTACGCCTTTAGTGATTGATCAACTTAAAAAAGACACAGCTGATACTAAGAAAAGCTAAAAGTTCAGTACTTTTTAAATATAAGGGCGTTATTACGCCCTTATTTGTATGTGAGGATTGGGTATGGAAACGAACAAGACATTTTCACTTGTAGAAATTGCTAAGCTTGTTGCTGGCGAGTTGATTTTAAAGGGTGATTTATCAGACCACATTTCAGCTGTTAAGCCCTTAGCAACAGCTCAAGAGGGCGATATAAGCTTTCTTTCTAATGCCGCTTACGTTAATCAATTAAAAACTACGCATGCTTCTTGTGTCTTTATCAAAAAAGAACAAATAGCATCCGTGCCTACCCATGCCATTGTGGTTAGTGATCCTTATGTTGCTTTGGCGCAACTTCTTGCCTGGTTTGATGATGCATCAAGCTTTGAGCCAGGCGTTGCGGCGTCCTGCATGATTGATAAAAGTGCTAAGCTTGGCAAAGATTGTTCTATTGCTCCAGGTGTTGTGATTGATGCACATGTCGTCCTTGGTGAGAATCTTATTATTGAACCTGGTGTCTATATTGGCAAAGGTGCACGTATTGGTAGTAGAACCCACCTTAAATCTGGAGTGCAAATTGCCCATGGTGTGCACATTGGTGAAGATTGTATCATCCATCAAGGTGCAGTGATTGGCAGTGATGGCTTTGGTAATGCTTGGCATCAAGGTGCGTGGCTAAAAGTGCCACAAGTGGGCTCAGTTAGTATTGGCGATAAAGTAGAAATAGGGGCTAATTCCACTATTGATAGAGGCGCTTTGGAGGATACGCGCATTGGCAACGGTGTGCGTATCGATAATCAAGTACAAATTGCGCATAATGTTTGTATTGGCGATCATAGCGCCATTGCAGGTTGCTCTGGTATTGCAGGCAGTACAGATATTGGAGCCTATTGCTTAATTGGTGGAGGATGTAATATTAATGGTCACATTCGTATTGCCGATAAGGTTACTATTTTAGGTGGCAGTAATTTAACCAAAAATATTAACGAAACCGGCTCTGTATATGCTGGCTTATTTCCTGCTATGCCTGCTTCAAAATGGCGTCGAATTATGGTATACATTAGAAACCTTGACCAGTGGTCCAAAACCCTTAAAAAGCTAACTCGAGGACAAAAATGAGTGTCATTAACATAGAATCAATATTACAAATACTTCCGCACCGCTATCCTATTTTACTTGTCGATAGAGTTGAATCTATTGAAATAGGTCAGTCTATATCAGCTATCAAAAATATTTCCTTTAATGAGCCGGTTTTTCAAGGCCATTTCCCTGGCCATCCTGTGTTTCCTGGGGTGTTGCAAATTGAAGCAATGGCGCAAACTATGGCTATATTAGCGGTAGAAACAGATAAAGATCGCCATGATGGTAAAAAACAAGACGCTTTGTTTTATCTAGCAGGGGTGGATAATGTTCGCTTTAAGCGCATCGTAACGCCGGGTGATCGATGTGATATTCACGTGCAAATTATTAAGCAAAAACAATCAATATGGAAGGCTGAGGCAAAAGTTCAAGTCGCTGGAGAGCTTGCGGCAAAAGCAGATTTGTTAGCGTATTATCAAAAAGGAGAGCTTGGTGATTGATCCCAGCGCAAAAATTGATCCCAAAGCTTCTATTGCACAGGATGTTAAAATTGGCGCCTATAGTGTCATTGGTCCTGATGTAAGTATTGACTCAGGCTGTGAGATTGGTCCACATGTGGTAATACAGGGGCCAACGCGTATTGGCAAAGATAATAAGTTTTTCCAGTTTGCATCTATTGGTGCTGACCCCCAAGATAAAAAATATCAGGGAGCACCTAGTAAACTTACCATTGGTGAACGTAACACTTTTCGTGAATGTACTACTATAAACCGTGGTACTTTTGAGGAAGATGTCACTCAAATTGGCTCAGATAATTTATTCATGGCTTATGTGCATATTGCCCATGACTGTATTATTGGTAATCACATCGTTTTGGTCAATTCAGCAACCATAGCAGGTCATGTTGAAATAGGGGATTATGCTATTATTAGTGCTTTTTGTGCAGTGCATCAGTTTTGCAAAATAGGCCAAAGAAGTTTTATTTCTCATGCCTCCTTAATTGCTAAAGATGTGCCTCCTTATGTTATGATTACTGGTGGCTCAAGTCCCTCTGCTTGTGGCTTAAATACAGAGGGTCTTCGAAGAGCAGGTTATGATAAAACACAATTAGATAGGCTTAAAGAAGCCTATAAAATACTCTATCGCCGTGGTTATTTGCTTAAGGATGCCATAGCTGAGCTGCAGGCGCTTGAACATCCGGATGTGGCCTTAATGGTGGAATTTTTAAAGGGCTCTAAACGAGGCATTGTTCGCTAGCGTGCGCTTAAAATAAGGATGTCCTATGCCCAATCCCTTTGCTATATATCGCTCATTTTTGCAATTTCCCAAGGGCTTTTACATTTTATTCTTAACTGAAAGTGGCGAGCTTTTTGGCCGTTTTGGTATTACAGCACTTTTAGTTTTGTATTTGAGTCATCATTTACATATGGCAGATGGCCCAGCCTTTTCTTTAATGGCTAGTTTTATTGCTTTAATGTTTATTACCCCTTTACTTGGCGGCTTGATTGCCGATCGTTATTTAGGGCGTGTGGTGGCGGTGGTTCTAGGACTTATTTTAACAGCGCTGGGTAACGGACTTTTTATATTTGATCAACTGATGGTGGTGGAATTTGCTTTGGCCATAATTGCAGTTGGTGTGGGGCTTTTTGTGCCCAATATTGCAGCGATCTTTTCTGAGTACTTTCAAGCCATAAATTACGATCGTGATAGTGGCTTTATGTACTATACCATTAGTAAAAACCTTGGCGGCTTGGGTGCGGCGATTATTTCTGGGTTTGTCGCTTATCATTATAGTTTCACCATGGCGTTTGTTTTAAACGCATTAGTGGTGCTCTTATCTTTGATCCTGTTTTTATATGGCAAAAAACATATTGATCTTCAATCGCGACCAGTGCTGATTCATAAGGTGCTTAACGGGCTTAAAGTGCCAAAGCGCCTATTAGTATTATTCTTTCATTTGGTGGTGCTTGGGACTTTTGCGCTTGGCTTGTTTTATTTATTGGCTAATGCCAAAGTAGCCAATTTGTTGTTAGTGGTAGCAGTGACGCTGATGCTCTCTTTGTTTTATAGCATCCGACGTTTTAATAAAGACATTTTTCTAAAGCTTATCGGGATTTTATTTTATACCTTTGTGGGTATGTTGTTTTTTAGTTTTTTAAATTTAGGCGGGCAAAGCTTAAATCTCTTTATTGATCGTTTGGTGGATCGTTCGCTTTTTGGCATGGTGATTCCTACTCCGGTGTTTTATGGTTTAGAGCAGGCTTATATGATAATGCTTGGGCCTTTTTTTATTGTTTTATTTTTAAAAATGCAGCGCCATGCTTTTTTTAAGCCCTATGTTAAATGCTTAGCGGGTTTAATATTTTTAGCGCTTGGTTTTTTATTATTTTATTTTGCATCCCATACAGTTAGCACCCACAAGGCAAGTTTATGGTGGGTGGTGTTTGCATATTTGTTTTTTGCCATTAGTGATTTAACCATTTCAGCCGTTACGCTCTCGCAAGTTACCCGTATTGCACCAATGAAAATTCAATCCCAGGCGGTTGGATTTTACTTTTTCGGAATGGCCTGTGCTAGTTATCTTAGCGGTATGATTGCCAAAACAGCTGCGATAGACTTTTCGCGCTTTTCGCCATTAGCTTATCATAATGCGGCTATCATATACGGTGCATTGTTTTTTAAAGTCGCACTTTTTATTTTTATTGCAGTACTTATTTTAATGGTATTTGTTTTTGCAGCCAAGTATCTTTGGAATAAGCTAGCTTTGCAGCATACTTTGTAGAAGTTTTGCGCAGGCATTTCCTGCATCGTGCTTGCCTAATTGTTTTTTTATCGCGGCAAAATCTTGTTTCATGGTTTGTTGCTGCTTTTTATTATTTAAAAGTTCTAAAGCTTCTTCGCAAAGGCGCATAGGATTTGCTTGATCTTGGATAAATTCTGGAGCAATTAATTTTTGCGCAAGGATATTACAGAGTCCGGCATAAGGAATTTTGACAAAATGTTTTGCTATCGCGTAGGTTATAGCTGAAAAGCGATAAAAAATCAGCATGGGGGTGCCAATGAGTGCGGTTTCAAGTGTGGCGGTTCCAGAGGCGCATAAAACAATATCAGCTGCTTTTATGGCTTGGTAAGTTTGATCTTTAAGAATGTGCACAGGATAGCCCTTGAGTTCCGCGCGAAAGCCATCGCAGGATATTTGCGGGGCCATAGCCAATGCAAAGCTAAGATCGGGGTTTTGACGATGGAGCATTTTGATAGTATCAATGAGTAAGGCTTGATGATGGCGAATTTCACTGTTTCGCGATCCAGGTAAAATAGTGATGAGAGTTTTACCCTCAATGCCAATAGCTTTTTGACAGTTGGCTTTGCTTGGAAGTTTTGGCATGGCAGATGCGGTTGGGTTACCAACATAGTGCGCTTTAATGGCATGGCTTTGATAAAAATCTACTTCAAATGGAAAAATAACGGCAACTTGATCAACGTATTGTTTGATTTGTTGAAGGCGTTTTTTCTTCCAGGCCCAGACTTTAGGCGGGATATAATACAAGACTTTGATATTGGCTTGGTGGGCAACTTTTGCAAGCTTTAAGTTCATACCTGGATAATCAATAAGAATTAAAACATCGGGTTTGCTTTGAAGAAGGGTGCGTTTTAGGGTTTTCCACACCTTGTATATGGGCGCGATATGGGTGAGTACTTCTAAAAACCCCATCACAGAAACCGCCTTAGCATCTACAATGCAGTCAAAATCGCGTTGCTGCATTTCACCCATGCCCATGCCATACAAATAAGCGGTGGGCATGGATTCTTTAATGGCGTCAATTAATGCAGCGCCATGCATATCGCCAGAGACTTCACCGGCTACAATCATCAGCTTGTGTTTTTTTGTGCTGGTCATTTTTTGCTAGTATCTTTAGATTGTTTTGGGTATAGTAGCCGATATTAGAATAAATTGCATCTGATTATGCGCATTTGTGGGGTAGACGAAGTTGGTAGGGGGCCTTTGGCAGGTCCCGTGGTTGCAGCAGCAGTGGTCTTGCCAGATACTTTTTCAAAGCGCGATGAACTGTGTGATTCTAAGAAAATCTCTAAAAAGAAACGCGATTATCTTGCTGCTTTTATTCACGATGAAGCACAGGTGCACATTGCCAGGGTAGAGCCTTTGGAAATTGACCAAATCAACATCTTACAGGCAAGTTTATTGGCCATGCAAAAAGCAATCCTTGGCCTTGATGGTGGCTTTGATGAGGTATTGGTCGATGGTATACATTTGCCAAATATTCCTTATAAAGCACAGGCTATTATTAAAGGCGATAGTTTACATAAGGAAATTGCTGCAGCCTCTATTGTTGCAAAGGTCTATCGTGATCAAGTGATGGATGCCTATGGCGTGCTTTATCCTGAGTATGGTTTTGATAAACACAGTGGTTATCCAACCAAGGTGCATCTTGAAGCTTTGAAACGTTGTGGCGCATCGCCCATACATCGAAAAAGTTTTAAGCCGGTTGCAGCACTATGAGTGAATTTTTACATCCAGCCTATGTCATCCATCAATATCCGTACCGGGATAGTAGTGCTATTGTGCGTTTTTTAACGCCTGAGGGTGGTTTGGTCTCGGCGGTTGCTAAAGGTATAAAAACAGCACGTTACAATACAAAGGCAGGTTTATTGCATCCTTTTACTTTGCTACAAATTAGCCTGGTTGGCAAAGGACCTTTATATACGCTGCGTCAAATCGAACTTGTTAAGGTTAAAGATTTAAAAAGTGCCAAGGCGCTGGCTTTGGGCTTGTATCTCAACGAATTATTACTGACTTTTCTGGCAGAGTCTGAATCTAATATTCCTTTGTTTAATGCTTATGAACGTGCGCTTTTAGGTATTGCTCGGGGCGATTATGGAACGGCTTTAAGGGAATTTGAGCTTAGTTTGCTTGAAAGCTTAGGATATGGGTTTTTATTAGATGGTGACCAAGATGAGCAAGCATTAGAGCCAGATGCGTATTATCTGCTGGAGTTGGAAAAGCTGCCTTTAAAAGTAGAAGACACAGGGGGCGAGGATGTCTATGCTGGTTCAGTGCTTTTAGCTATTGCCCAAAGAGATTGGAAGTGCAAAGGTGCACGCTCTGCTGCAAAGCGCTTGTGTAAGAGGGCAATACAATACTATACTGGGAACAAAATTTTTAAGAGTCAATTATTATGGCAGCAATATTCGGACATGGAATAGATATCGTTGAAATAGAGCGTGTTACAAAACTCTATGATAACTATGGGGAAAGTTTTAGTTCTCGTATTCTCTCAAGCCATGAGCTTGAGGCTTTTGAGCAGGCTCCTGATAAGGCGCGCTTTTTAGCAAAGCGTTTTGCAGCAAAAGAAGCTGCGGCAAAGGCCCTTGGAACCGGATTTAGCGAGGGTGTGGTTTTTGCAGATTTTGTACTAAGCAAAGACGGATTAGGAAAACCAATTTTACGGTTTTTAGGTCGTGCGCTTGAGATTGTTGGTGAAGGGGCTCATGCAGTGATGAGTCTTTCTGATGAGCGCCATTATGTGGTGGCTAGTGTGATTATACAAAAGGCCCACTAGATGAAAGAAACAGCGTATACTAAAACTTTTGAGCGTTATTACCATGAACAGTTTTGGGGCAATGATGATGGTTGTTCAGGCCCCAATAGCGCGTATGATCAAACGCCCATTCTTCGAGAAAACTTGCACGGACTTATTCAGCAGTATCAGATTGAAAGTATCTTTGATGCTGGCTGCGGCGATGCTAATTTGTTTAAACATATCCCTCTTGGTGATATACGCTATACAGGCATGGATTGTGTTAAGGAAATGATTGATAACAATAATACTTATTTTGCAAAAGATCCCAATAAGTCTTTTGTGCTTGGTGATGTGCTATGTGATGCTATTACTAGCTGTGATTTAATTATGTGTCGTGATGTGGTGCATTATTTGCCAAATGATTTAATTAAGGTTCTGCTTGAGAATATTTGTGCTTCTCATTCTAAATATTTGCTTATTACCCATAATACCCATTCGAAGGCCAGTGCAAATGATGTCACGGAACCTGGTATTTTTAGACCGGTTAACTTAAATTTAGCACCGTTTTGCTGGACAGATCCACTTACAACAATCAAAGAAGATATTTTTGCTAAAGAGATGGCTTTATTTGCTTTAAATGATGTGTCATAAATATTGCACCTGATGAGGCTACGTTAACAAAAACAGCTGCTTTACACAGATCAAATTATACAGCCTCTTTTGCTTTTGACTTAAATCTTAATCTAACCATCCTTTCAAGGGTTTTTATGTGCAATTACAAGGGATGCTTAGGCAAGAGTTTTTTGGATTTATATTTGAGTATAAGAAAGAAGATAAGACAAATATGCAGCTTTTATTAATATAAAATAAACATTTGTAATATATTTGCATTGGCGGTGATTTAAGAGTAATCTTTTATGTGTGAAAAAGGATATTGTTTTAAATTTTAGCTAAGGAGGGCATTATGCATCAATTTGAAAAGAGCGTTCCTTTGGCGGCAATCAGAGCCCAACTCGCTCATGCAAAAGAAGAGTTGGATGATCTATTGAATGACAATGGCTTTGAGAATATTGAAGCCTTTAATGCGTATGAATGCGAGTTCAACCAAGAAGAAGCATTAGTACACCCAGGCAATGAAACCGATGATCCCGATCTCAACCGCATCATATCTAAGCGAGATGAAATAGAAAGCTTAAAAGAGCAATTAGATCAATTGGTATTTTTTAGTCGGGATGTCACTATTGGGGAAGGTGATGAAGCGGTGGAGCTTAAAGCGGTGGATTGCGTCCAAATGGCAATTTTTAACGTTAATGAGGATATGTTAAATCTTTTTCTGGCTACATGCGACAAAGGTTGCGTAATTCAATCGGCACAGGATGCCGTAAAGCATGAACAGCTTAGTTACTACATCCACGACCTCTTGTTGCTCCCTGCAAAATATGAAAAGAACTACCAAGAACGCGTAATGGACCCCCTGAATGAAATCAACAGAGACTTGGACAAAAGCAGTTGGGCTATGTTTGACGGAATATGGAAAGACATTTACGACATTATGGAGGACGCATCATGGGTGACAGAAGTCCAAAATGCACAGCAGAAGGGATACACACAGCTCACCAGGAAACAGAGGGAGGATTTAAGGTCGATTTTGGATTATGGGAGTAAGGGTGAAGGCTACTGGTCAGATGGCTACCTAGACTACGAAGGGTATTGGATTCAGAAAAGGGTCAGGACGTCGCAGGAATGGCGGATCGAGCCGTTCTGGCAAGAGCTCGTGTGTGCCTCAATGGACTTGGAAAATGCCATAAATAGTGAGATAGGGGTATACAGGAGAAAAGCAGATCGATTGACTCAGTTCTACTCCGCACTAGACTTAGATCTTCCGGCCCTTTTGTTGGAAGTAATCGAAGCTAAACTCGCTGAAGCAAAAGAAGAGTTGGATAAACTATTATTGAAAAATGGCTTAAATGGCATTGAAGAATATAACATTTTTTATCAAAAACAGTTGAAAGAGTCAAAAGACGTTATTAAGCGCATAGCACAATTGGCAAAATCACAACTGAAAAAATTATCTCGATTTCAGCGTAAAATTCAAGAAATAGAAACCCTAAAGGAGCAAATCGATTACTTGAAATACGGTCAACCCAGTTATCTACAGGAGTTTTCAGTATCCGTAGCTAATGACAATGTCAGCGAAGTAGAAGTCATGCTAAAAGTAAACGTTGATTTGGCATTTTCTAGCGTGAGTGTTGCTTATAGTAAAGGTGATAATGCGTTTGAACTTAAAGAGGTAGATAGCGTTCAAGTGGCAATTTTTAACGTTCATGAGGATATGTTAAATCTGTTTCTAGCAAAATGCTACAAAGCACGCTTAATTAAATCTGCGTTGGCTGCCGTAAAGCATGAGCAACTTAGTCACTACATCAACGACCTCCTGAGGCTACCTTTAGAATATGAAAAGTACTACAAAAACGTTAGGGAAACCCTGGGGGGAATCATCGAAGACTTAAGCGGGGGAAGTTGGAAGCAGTTTGACGTAAATTGGAGACGCATTTATAAGATTATGGAGGAGGTATCCTGGGAGACAGTTGTCTATAAATCGGTTTCAGGTAATCTCTATCTAGAAAGGAAGGAACTAGCGTTCAAGCTAGCGGTATTGGGAGGGGATGAACGACAGAAGATTAAGGAGCGCCGGGATAAAGTAAACACTGTCTTCGCTCGTCGTGAAATACCCTTAGAGGGAAGGAGAAAAATACTCTTAAGTCTTTCAAAGCAGCAAAGTCTTGACAGGACATCCGGCGATGCGCATATTCCATGCTGCGAGATGCTGAATGAGATAAACACTAGCTTGGAAGAAGAGATGGAGGTATATAGGAGTAATGCAAATCGACTGATTCAGTTCTACAACTCTCTAGGCTTAGATCTTCGGGCTCTGTTGGAGAAAGCGCAAGTCGTCGCATCCACTGCAGTAGTATTTCAACATCCTAAATCAGTGGCAGGTAAAGATTTGGCTCTATAAAACAGTTAGGCTTTTATTTTCTCCAAAGGCCTGCTTATGGTCATTGTTGAGATGGATTTGTTGACAAAACATCCGCAGCTCGGATCCTCACTAGTTCTGTTGTGAGGTCCGTGGCATTGTTGCCATATGTGTTTGCTTACCTTGATTTGTTGAAGGTCTTTTTCTTCCATCTCATGACCAACATACTTCTTAACAGATTTATCTATTAAACGATAATATGTCCTTTGCTTGCCCCAAATATTTCATGCGCTTGTTCGATATACATTTGAAGATTTGCCATACCTGGGTTTTTATCAAAAACAGTTGTTCTATTATGAGAAAATCATGCGGATTTTTTTGTTTTTGATTTATTATTCTTCCAAGCTTTTTTATTTGCAATCACATGGGGTATCCAGACTATAAAAAAATTAAGCTGTTAGACTATTCAAGATGATTAGAACCTGTTACACTATTTTTTTATCTTTTGTAAGGATTTTAAAATGTATAAAAAATGGTTAACTTTAGTAGCAAGTGCAGTGTTTTTTGTCAATGTGGCCATAGCTTCTAGCGATTATGGTCCTATTGTTCGAGGGGACACTTTATGGGGCATTGCAAAAAATAATCGCCCAAGTGCCAGTATTACCATTCCCCAGATGATTCAAGCGATTGCAAAGCTTAATCCTAATATAGATATTCATCAATTAAAAGTTGGTAATCATCTGCAATTGCCTGTCAGTCAAAAAGAGGTGAATCAGATTTTGGGTATTGCAGCGCCAGTTGCAGTTCCAGCAGCCGCTTCTGTGCAACAAGCAACGGCCGCAAAAGTAACAGCGCAAGCGAGCAAGCAAGCAACAACAAACCATAGTGTGGTTTCTTTAAGAAGCAAAGTGCAAGAGAGTCAAAGTCATCTAGCAAGCGTGAAGGCGCAGTTGGATCAAGCGCATAAAACCATTGCACAGCTCCATCAGCAAACCGCTTCAGTATCTAGTTCTGGAAGTTGGAGTTGGTTATGGTTTGCGGCATTTTTATTAATGTTGGGTATGTATTTACGCAAAAAAGGTCTAAGTTTTCAAAGTTCTTCAATTGAAATTGCCGCAGCGCGTTTTGGTTTGAAGAAAAAAGGATCTAACGCTAAAAATGAACGTTTTCAAGAGCCTATGCAGCAATTTCCTGTTGATGATGCAGGCTTGATTGTTGCTAAAAAAAGAGGCGAGGATACTGATCAAGTAGACTTTGATCAAGAGATTGCACAGCTTTTTGCTGAGAAAAACTTTCCTCAGGCTGAGAAAAAGCTTAAAATGGCGATCTGGGAGCATAAGGAGAATATTCCTTATCGCATGAAATTATTAGAGCTCTATGCCCAAACTGATAACAAACATGAGTTTAACAAAATTTCAGAGTACATGTTAAAGCACCTTATTTCTGAAGAAAGTGATTATTGGACTCAAGTAAGAGGTTTGTATCTAGAACAATGGGTATATGACAATTAGAATATAGGCGATTTAATGCAGTTTTTGGATTTTGAAAAACCTTTAGAAGACATTGCTTTAAAAATGGCGAGTATCACTCAAAGTGAGGATATTGCTGCTCCAGAAAAAACGCAGCAATTGAGTGATTTAGAGCAAAAACAACAAAAAATAAAAGAAAAGATTTATAAAAATCTTTCTGATTGGCAAAAAATACAATTAGCCCGTCACCCAAATAGACCGTATAGTTTAGATTATATCGACCATATTTTTACTGACTTTGTTCCTTTGCATGGCGATAGGCTTTATGCCGATGACACAGCTTTAATTGGTGGTATGGCAAAGTTGGGTCAGCGTTCAGTAATGCTATTGGTGCAACAAAAGGGGCGCTCTACAAAAGAGAAAATACATCATCAATTTGGTATGCCGCATCCTGAAGGATATCGCAAGGCACTGCGCTTAATGCGTTTGGCTGAGCGTTTTTCATTACCAGTGATTACTTTTATTGATACCCCTGGGGCCTATCCTGGAATTGGCGCTGAAGCGCGAGGTCAAAGTGAGGCTATTGCGCAAAACCTTCTAACTATGAGTACTTTAGAGGTTCCTATTATTTGCACCATTATTGGTGAGGGCTGCTCTGGTGGTGCCTTGGGAATTGGTGTGGGCGATCGCTTATTAATGATGCAATACAGTTATTTTGCCACCATTTCTCCTGAGGGCTGTGCTTCTATTTTATGGAAAAGGGCGGATAAAGCAGAAGATGCAGCTAATATTATGGGCATTACCTCAGATAAACTATCACAATATGGTTTAATTGACGAAATTATTCAAGAGCCACTTGGTGGTGCGCATCAAGATCACGCTAAGGCTAGTGCCGGGCTTAAAGCAGCGCTTAATCAACACTTAGATACGCTTCTTGCGCTTGATACACCAAGTTTATTGGCCAAGCGTGATGAGAAGATTCGTCAGCTAGGCTCTTTTGATGAAAAAAAACCTCAGAGCTAGCGTACAAAGCGCTATTGCATCTAGCTTAGAACCCTTTCAAAACCCAAAGATCATGCTTGCCTTTAGTGGTGGCTTGGATTCTTGTGTATTGCTTGATGCGTGCGTTGGTGCAGGTTTTAAGCCCATCATTATCCATGTTAATCATCAATGCCAAGATCAAGCCAAAGACTGGGTGGCTTTTGCAAAAGGAAAGGCTGCGCATTATCAGCTTAAATACATTGTAGAAAATGTTGATAAGAACATACCACAAGGAGCGAGTGTTGAAGCATTTTTACGTCAGGAGCGCTACCGTTTGATTCAAAAGCATTGTGATAAACATACCGTGGTGTTGATGGCGCACCATTTAGATGATCAGGCTGAAACAATATTGATGCGATTAATGCATGGCTGTGGCGTAAATGGTCTTGGTGCTATGGCGCCAGAGCGATATTTGGATCAGGGCAAACTCCTTCGGCCTTTTTTGGGACTGTTGCGCAGTGATCTTGAGGCTTATGCCAAAGATGAAAGGCTTACATGGATTGAAGATCCTAGTAATGATGACCTTCGATATGATCGCAATTTTATTCGTCATGAACTTATGCCATTATTACAAAAACGTTTTGATAAAGTTCCTGCCAAATTAGCACAAACTGCGCGCATTGCCCGTTATTATGAGCACCAGCATCAGCAGCATATACAAACATTGCTTGGGCATTGTTTTGATCCGAAATTGCCGTATCAATTAAAGCTTGAGCCCTTTGAGACATTTGATAAGATGGATCAATGCAGTATGATCAAAGCCTGGTTACATCAAATTCTTAATGTGGGATTATCATTTTCACGGCTAGAGGAAATTTGTGATTGTTTGTGTCATGCAAAACCCGATGCGAAGCCTTGTATGAGGATAGATGCACATTGGGATATACATCGTTACCAAAAGCAAGCCTATATCGTGCAACATGATACACCGCAAATAGAGACACGTTCACAAACATTTGCTGTTGAAACATCTTTGAGTTATGGAAATGGCCTTTCGCTCTCACTAGAAACGCTCAAATGTGAGGGCTTAAACCTAGATGGACTTGATCGTGCACTTTTGGAACTGCGTTTTTATCAAGAGGGTCTTAAAGTCCAGTTGCCTAAAAGAGCGTGCCGGCATCGCTTGAAGAAATTAATGCAATCGGCTAAAGTACCCCCTTGGCTAAGAGCACAGGTGCCGTTAATTTTTTATCAAGGCACTTTACTAATGATTGTTGGATATGCATGTTATCAATAAAAGGAGAAAGCTATGGTTATGCCCATTTTACGTAGTGTCGTTACACAGATAAAAGATCAATTGCCCGCAGGTTTTGTACCTCAGGTTGGGATGATTATTGGTTCAGGCCTGGGTGAGTTGGCTGAGGAAATTGATGCAGTAGCACGCATTCCATATGAAGAATTAGGTGGTTTTTTTGTCAGTACGGTTGAGGGTCATCAGGGCGAACTTATTTTGGGTTACTTAAATGGTGTTGCGGTGGCATGTTATAATGGCCGTGTCCATTTGTATGAAGGGGCGCAGTACCAGCAAATTCAACTTCCTGTTTATGCTTTAAAACAATTAGGCTGCACCCATCTTGTTATTACCAATGCCTCAGGATCTTTGCGCAAAGAAGTAGGGCCGGGTTCTATTGTTTTAATTAATGATTTGATTAACTTTACAGGTTGCAATCCCTTAGCAGGAAAAAATATTGCCGATATGGGGCCGCGATTTGTCAATATGGAAAATGCCTTTGATAAAGACCTTAGAGCTATTGCGCATCAGGTTGCAAAAGCACAGGGCATTGAATTGCCTGAAGGCGTTTATATCGGCGTGATGGGTCCGTGTTATGAAACGCCTGCTGAAATCCGTGCTTTTAAAACGCTTGGTGCCGATGTGGTGGGTATGTCAACCGCGCCTGAGGTGATGATTGCTAGACACTGTGATTTAAAAGTACTGACGCTTTCAGCTATTACTAATTTCGCATCAGGGCTTAGTGATCAGCCAGTATCTCATGATGAAGTGATTCATTTTGGTAAAATTATCAGTAGCAATATGATTAAAATGATTACTGGATGTTTACAGGAACTAAAAAATGCATAAGGCTTTATATAATTGCCTAGATCTTACCTCGCTTGTTGGTGGGGAGACTAAAGAAGATTTGCGTCAGTTATTAGCTCTAGCAACAGATCATGATTTTGGTTCTGTGGCTGCTTTATGTGTTTATGCAGATCAGGTGCCGCTTTTGCAAGAACTTCAGGTTCCTGCTGGTATTAAAATAGCCTCAGTGGTACAGTTTCCAAGTGGAGAGGGCACAATGGCAGCGCTTGAGGCGGAAGTTCAATTGCTTCAGTCCTATGGTGTTGATGAAATTGATATGGTTTTTAATTATCAAGCCTACCAAAACGGTCAAAAAGACAAGGCTTTAGAGCAGATTGCAGCTCTTGTTAAGTGGTGTCCTAATCAATGTATCAAAGTAATATTAGAAACAGGGATGTTTAAAGAGGAATCGACTTTATTTAATGCAGCATTGGATGTTGCTGCTTTAGGAGTAGACTTTTTAAAAACATCAACGGGGAAAGTGCCGGTGGGTGCAACGCTTCCTGCAGCACGTATTTTGCTAAAGGCTATTGCCGCCAGTAAAAAACAGCTGGGTTTAAAAGTTTCTGGCGGGGTATCAAGCTTTGAGGATGCAAAAGCATATTACGATTTAGCAAAAGCACATTTTATAGACGTGGATTCAGGGTGTTTTCGAATTGGTGCCTCTAGTTTAGCAAAGGTTCTTTTGCATGAGAAAATTCAGTCTTAAAGCTTTTTTATATTGCGATTAAAATATGGTCAATAATAAATAATCATGGATTGTTATAAAAAAACTACTTGCAATAGAATAGTAAAGTGCATAAAATTAGGTTCAATTTTGTTAAGGGGGTACATCAATGATCTACAGTTATGTTTCGGTTCATTATAACAATTTAGAAGAAGTGGTTGCGGCCATTAACAAATATGCCAGTGACCATAAAATGGATATCGATCGTTTTGTTCAGGATCAGGTTAGCAATACGGTGAATTGGCAGGATCGTGATTTAAAATCTTTATTGGTTTCTCAGATGCAATCTGACGACACCCTTATCATCTATGAAGCTTCTAATATAGGTCGTTCTACCCAGCAAGTGCTTGAATGTCTTGAGCTTATTCGTGATAAAAATATTACTTTACATTTGGTGAAATATCAGCAAGTTTTCCCAAATGAACAAGAGGTAGATACTCAGCAATTTTTAGAGCTTATTCAGCATGTTGATAGCGACTTCGTGGCTAAAAGAACCACAGAAGCGATGCAAAGAAGGCGTAAGGCAGGTCTGAGTGTGGGAAGACCAAAAGGGCGCAAAAATAAATCGCTTAAGTTGGATCCTTTAGCAAAAGATATACAAAAATATCTAGATCTTAATATATCAAGAGCCTCTATTGCAAAACTCATTGGTTGTCATCCTCAAACCTTATATAACTACATTGAAAAAAAGAAATTACGTCGTAATTCCTAAGGTATAAAAAAATAATTGCATTGATTGTTTGATTTTTTGTTTTGTGGTGCTACAATTTGGTTGCTAACTACATAACAAAAAGGGAAGAAAATGAAAAAAATGCATATTGTTAAAATCACTGCCTTAGTTTCAGCGTCTTTAGCGCTAAGTGCTTGTGGATACTTACATAAGGATTCAGCGCCACAGGCTAAAAGTCTTCCCAATAAAGTCCAAGCTCCTGAAGTGGTTAAAGAGGGCGCAGCCCCTAAAGTCTCAGCTGCAGCTCCGGTTAAAGGTGCTGCTTCAGGTTCTGCCTCTGGTTCTTCAACCGCTTGGGCGGGTCCATGGTCATCTTCTAAGGATGCAATGGTTGGTATAAACAAATATGCAGAAGAAAATTTTAAAGATTTAGTTTTTAACGGTAGCTTGGATCTTTATGATACTAAAGTAAGTAATGATTTTCTTTTTAAAGGTATTGTATCCCTTAATAATGTAAACTTAAACAAAGTTGTTGTTCAGGGTGTTGTAAACATAGTCTCATCTTCAGTTGCAGGACCTATGGTGGTACTTGGAAAAGTCACAGCAACAGATGCCCAACTTAAAAAAGATATGGCTATTGAGGGAGATGCAGAGTTTAATCGTAGTAAAATGTCTGGACCAGTCATTATTAATGGCGGAGTAAAGGTTGAAAATAGTATTTTTACAGCTACCT
This sequence comes from uncultured Gammaproteobacteria bacterium, assembly GCA_902563055.1. Lineage (GTDB taxonomy): Bacteria > Pseudomonadota > Gammaproteobacteria > Francisellales > CACEW01 > CACEW01. The sequence goes on from CACEWE010000027.1 coordinate 21,366, forward strand.
TTACCAGTAACGATCCAGATACGGTTTTTTCAAATAGTAGTTTTGCCAATATGACGTTTAATGCCAAAAAAGGGACTCAAATTGTCAACCTTAAAAATACCTCGGTAACCGGTGATATTAACTTTGTTGGTGAGCATGGTCAGATCTTAATGGATGGCAAGTCGCGCATTAAAGGCAGGGTGATTAATGGTTCGGTTCAAACCATTGGTACCATTCCAACTGGCACTATAAAAGGCTAAGTATCAGTCTCTTCTAAACCAATATGACGAAGTAGTGCATCAATACTTGGGTTTTGGCCTTTGAAGTCTTTAAAGGCCTCATCTGCGGGTTTTGATCCACCAATAGCAAGGATGGTTTCTTCTAATTTTGCGGCAGTTTGAGCATCGAGTGTTTGCGTTTGTTCAAAGCAAGCAAAAACATCGCTAGCCATGATCTGTGCATAATGATAACTGTAATAGCCTGCTGCATAGCTGTGACCAAATAAATGTAAAAAATGGTGGAGTAGGCGGTTTGTATCTGGGCTTGGAAATTGTTGGTACTGATGATTGAGCTTTGTGCTTATATCTGTGAGTGCTTCAAGGCTTGATGGGCAGTCTTGATGTATCTTTAAGTCCAAGAGAGCCATATAGACTTGCCTTTGGGTTTGCATGCCACTGAAGCTGTTTTTACTCGCAATTAAGTTTCGGATGGTTTTTGAATCTAGAGGTTTTTTTGTTTGATAGTGACAAGAGAGTGTTTTAAGTGTTTTAGGATCCCAGGCGTAAAACTCAAACCATTGGCTTGGGAGCTCTATAAAGTCCCGGGCAACTTGATTAAGTCCGGATACTTCCAAATATGGAACTGTAGAAAGAATATGATGAAGGTTGTGGCCAAATTCATGGAATAAGGTTACCACATCGTCATGGCTTAAGAGTGAAGGTTGGCCTTTTTGCATTTTGCGGAAGTTACAGCATAAAAGGCCGATGGGGAGTTGCTTATGGTTTTTGGTATCTAAATGGGTGCTAAGGCCATTCATCCACGCTCCGCTTTGTTTTCCTTTGCGATTGTAAAGATCCATATAGATTTGTGCAAAAGCCTTTTCCTGGTCTTCTTTGTAAAGATTAAATACCAAGACATCCTCATGCCAGCTTGCATCGTGTGTTTGTTTAAAATGGATTCCAAAGAGAGCTTGTAATATGGACTTGAGTCCTGTTAAAACGTGTTCTAATGGAAAATAGGCGCGCAATGCTTCCTCATTAATAGCAAAGTTTTTTTGTTGGTATTGTTCTTGGTAGTAGGCAATGTCCCAGGCTTCAATAGATTCAAGGCCATCTTTTTGTGCCAGTGCTTTAAGGTTGTGTATTTCTTGTTGCGCTTTGTTTTGTGCTTTGTTTGCAAGTTTTATCAATAAGTCTTCAATCTCTTGTTGTGAAGCGGCCATGCGCGTTTCTAAGGTATAGCTAATATAATTTTGGTAGCCTAAAAGTTTTGCCATTTGATCCCTGGTTTCAAGCATTTTAAGGATAGTTTGTGTGTTATCAAAAGTGGCATCTGGGCCAAGTTCTGAGGCCAGTTGGTTATAAGCATGGTAGAAGTGTGCTCTAAGTTGGCGATTTTTTGCATTGCTCATAATGGTACTATAGCTATCTTGATTTAAGGAAAAGCGAAAACTTGGTTTTGCGCCCTCTGGGTTTTCTTCCTTTGCCTGTTCAAGAAAAGCAGGATCTAAGCCTTCAAGGTCTTTTGGGTTTGCACTTTGATAGCTAAATGCTTCCATAGCATCTAATACATGGTTTTGATAGCTTTGACCAAGCGCAGAGAGTGTTTTGCTATAGGACTTAAAGATTTCTTGATCCTTTTGATCAAGTGCTGCACCACAAAGTTCAAAATCGGTAATACAGGTTTGTACAATATGTTTTTCAAGAGGGCTAAGTTGGCAATGATTTTGCAGTGATAAAAAGCATTGATAGAGCTTTTGATTTTGTTGTTTCCAATTTTGGTAGTCGCTGATTATCTTAATGGCTTCTTGATAGGCTTTACGCATAGCATCATTTTGTTTAACGTCATTAAGCGTATTAAACACTTGCCAGTGGATATCAAGTGCGTTACTGGTGGTTTCTAATTTTCTAATCAGCGAAGGTTCTGTTTTGAGGCTGCTTAGGTGAAGAATATTTTTTTTATCTTCAGCAATGCGTTGTTTAAGTACTTTTAAAAGTGCCTCTGGCTTTAATTGGCAATTAAGTTTAGGAAATGTTTTGCTTGTTATCATATTGCTGCGCCCTGTTAAAAGCTTTAAGATAGCATAGTTATTATAAATATTCTATAAGGCTTTTGCGATGTATGTATCGGCGTTTACCAAGACCCAAGAACTTTTCATATGGGCGATACCAGTGTTATTTGCTATAACGGTCCATGAGGTGGCGCATGGATGGGTGGCTAAGCAATGTGGAGATAAAACAGCCTATATTTTGGGGCGTTTAACCTTAAATCCTTTTAAGCACATTGATCCTGTTGGTACGGTATTGGTACCTTTGCTGTTGTTTTTTTCCACAGGCTTTGTATTTGGCTGGGCAAAACCGGTTCCGGTGAGCGAGCGCAACTTTAAAAATCCCAAACGCGATATGATTCTTGTTGCTTTGGCAGGTCCGGGGGTTAATATTTTAATGGCTTTGATATGGGCGGTGATATTACAGTTGGCCTCGTCACTGCTTTATAATACCGGCACGCTTGCTTTGGTGCTGCATAATATGGCAATTGCGGGCATTATTGTTAATGTGCTTTTGGCTTGCTTTAATATTTTGCCTATTCCACCTTTGGATGGCTCCAGAGTGCTTGGAGTTTTTCTCAAAGGTCGCCTGGCCTTGTGGTATTATAATATAGAAAAATACGGTTTGTTTATTATTGCTTTTTTGCTTTTTACTGGCGTGCTCTCTAGTGTGCTGCACCCTTTGATGCAAGCGGTTTTTTCTATGATAGGCGCTATGGTTTCTTTATTTTAATGCTTGACTATATTCGTTTTTTATAGTATAATTATATTTCATGTTTTTGGAGGTCCGATGGTAAAAAAATATAAAAGTTTAGATCAAAAGTGGCCGACTAGAGAAGAAGATATTCGCACTGCGCAACACTTTT
>CACEWE010000028.1 GCA_902563055.1 uncultured Gammaproteobacteria bacterium
AAAAGCTTCGCAGTCACATGATAGCAGATCACTTAAAAAACAAAAAACTCAGAATCCAAAAGAAGATCCACAACCATTTGAAAATACTAGGCCTAATGAGACAGAAAGACAAGCTTTAAGACTTATAGAGCACTTCAAAAGAGCAGGTGCCGTACCAGTTGATTCTGATTCAGATGATAAATCTTCCGAATCAGGGGCATCAGATTCCTCTTCTTCAGCAGCACGTTAGAAAGGGGATACAATCTGTGCAAGTTTGCATAATGAAAGCACCCTATTTAACATAACAAAAATTAAACGTCAAAATAATTCATTATACGTATTGAAAATAGCAAAATTATTATATATAATATCGCATGTAATAATTACAATACAATCCATTCTTCAAGCTGAAAGACACTATATGACTAACTTTATTTAAAGAGAAAAAAAATGCCTAAAAAATCTAAACGACAAGACACTATACTACACGACACTCTCAGACCAGTAGTATTAACCACAAATGTGACACTGCAACTTTTGTTCAATACTAACCGTCTAGCTTTTAATGAATTTGTTAAGAAGTGCCGTAACCCTGAGCACAGAATGTCTGGCAATACTTTAGGAACATGTCAGGGTTTGAGCTTAATGAAAGGAGATTCAGTACATGAAATGACGAAAAATGCAACATTGTTTTTAGTCGATACACCAGGTTCACATTATGCTACCAAAGAAGCTCAGACTTCTCATCATGAAGCAGCCGGAGATGATGCTCAAGCACTTGCTCCGGATTATATGTTAGTTGATACACCTAATTCTGATGATTCTCCTGTTGATGGATGCCCCACTTCAACAATAGCCATAGACGAAGGCGTAACTCCAGGCGCTGGCGCAGACGGAGATGACGCGGCAGCAGCCCAAACCGCAGTCGAAGCCGCAACCCAAGCCGAAGGAATAGGAGAAGGAGGGTCAGGATCACAACCAGTTAAGGGGCATACACAGGATGAAACACCTCTTATAAGTGCAGTTAAATGCCGCAATATAAAATTAGTTGAGTCGCTACTAGATAGAGGAGCTGATGTAAATGAAGTTATAAACAATGGGCATACCGCGTTAACGATTGCTGCACAAAAAAGTCATAAAGAGGTAGTTAAGTTACTACTAGATAGAGGTGCAAATGTAAATCATGTAAGTAGTTTTGAAAAAACAGCTCTTATGTATGCTGCTTCAGATGGCGATAGTAATATAGATATGGTTAGATTACTGATAGAAAATGGTGCTGATGTAAACGCTGTACTTTCTCTTGATCAAACACCTTTTGAGTTTGTGGCTTGTAAATATAATGCATATAGTCGTATTAGTTATACTAAGATTCTGACCTTATTACTTAAACATGGTGCAGAACCAAATCGGAAAAATAAACACGGAGAAACACCTTTTTCTATTGCAACTAGAGATAGAAATTCAGTGTTGGCTGAGTTCTTGCAAAAAGCAACACGTTCTTCAACTCTATGGGCAGATGCAGATACAGGAACAAGACATGATAAAGATGGTGATTATGTTATTGTTTGAAGTTCCATTGAATATGGTTCTGAAATATTGTTGTATGTAACTTCAAATAAAACACTTTTTGGGTGTGGAGATAGTCTCTCAACAAGACTAGATGTGTATTTTCTTTTATCATCTGACAGTTGATTATAATCCTTAGCTAATTTTTCTCTTAACTTTTGGACTTAAGAAACTTTAGCGCCCTGCCCTATCGTTAATGTCCTAAAAAATTGATTTTGCTGCTTTTATCTCAGATAACTACCACAAAACCAAAAAAACAACCAAACCCTGTTTGCAAACAAAACAAAGGAGCCTATAATAACACGACTTTGATACCATATTTTAATGATGATTTTTACAGTAGCCAAACGCAGCACAAGCAAGGCCGTGGACCTTTACTACAAAATAATTGAAAAATGTACGCCAAGTGCAAGCCCGGCGTCATGGATCATTATTATACCTGGTGGACCAGGAGGAGATCACAAGCTTGCACTGGAATATGCTAAAGACTTGAGCCATTTTGCCCATATTGTTTTATTTGACCCCAGAGGATGCGGCAATAGTGGCTTTAATCATGTAGATGAATGCACCCTGTGCCAAGCCGTGGAAGACCTGGAGGCACTTAGAATACATTTAAACATTAGCCAACCCATCCTACTTGGTGGCTCCTACGGCTCCCTAGTAGCTCTATCCTATGCTCTTAAATACCCCAAACAACTCAGCCACTTGATTCTCAACAGTGGCCTTTACAATGGCAGTAAAATTACTGAAGAAGCAAAAAAGCAGTTAAAGCTAGTTGCAAATAGCAGACAAACAGAACTCGGCCTTAAACTTCTTGATGGCAAACTTTCAGGACCCCAAGATGTACTAGATTACTACCACTATATGATGCCACTTTACATTGATGGTGATAATCGCAATCCTGTCACCACTGTTCCAAGCAAAGCCACCCCACAAGCACTTGAAAAAAGCGCCAGAACCGTGCAAATTCTTAATAAATGGTTTTCAACGTGGAGCCTGAGCGTGGATCTATCTAAGCAACTAGGCCACATCAGCACTCCAACACTGATTTTAGCCGGCGCATGCGACTTTATTGTAGCCGCTCAAAACTCCATAGAGATGCACCACCTTATAAAAGGCTCACAACTGAAAATATTTCCGCACGCTGGACATATGATTTGGAAAAACAATCATAATAAGTTTGTATCAAGCATTGGGCTATGGCTCAAAGAACACTAAACATTGAACCAATAAAAGATTAAGCCTATACTAGGTGCTATTTTCTCAACCATGAAGGAATATCGATCATGCCAGAAGCTAAAACAATCCTTATCACCGGCGCCTCTAGCGGCATCGGCCAAGCTTGCGCCAAACAATTTGCAGCTGCAGGTCATCGTATCATTATTTGCGCCAGACGCATCGAAAAACTAGAAGCCCTAAGCCAAGCACTTCAAACACAATATGGCACAGAAGTACTCCCCTTGTTTATGGACGTGCAAGATCAACCCGGCGTGCAAAAAGCTATTGATACACTTGATACCCCATGGAAAAACATTGACATACTAGTTAATAATGCCGGACTTGCCCTCTCAAGTGAAACCATTGATCAAGGTAAAATCAGCAACTGGGACACCATGATCAAAACCAACATCAATGGTCTTTTATACGTTACCCACGCCATTTTACCAGGAATGCTTGCTAGAAATAGCGGTCAAATTATTAATATTGGCTCCATTGCTGGCCACGAAGCTTATATGGGCGGCAATGTTTATAGCGCTACCAAGCATGCTGTCAAAGCCATTAGTAAATCAATGCGCATTGATTTAATGGGCAAAAATATTCGTATTTGTGAAGTATCCCCCGGCATGGTTAAAACCGAATTTAGCCTAGTACGCTGGAAGGACCAAGAAAAATCTGATCAATTCTATGCACAAATCCAAGCCCTCAAACCTGAGGATATTGCCGATGCTGTCTGTTATTGTGCCCATGCTCCAAACCGGGTCACCATTGAAGAAATGATAGTTATGCCAAGCTGCCAAGCCTCGGCCAATCACGTAGCTAAATCTGGTGAAAAAGCTAAGAGTGTCTTTGATTAATTACAAGATCTAAACGTATAAGCTCTATACAGCAAAACGCTATACCAAAAAAAGCCAGGCCTTAAACACTGGCTTTTTGCAGCAATATCAAATGTGTCTAACTCGACTGGTCATTCGCTTACTTGATCCTGATTTCTATTTCTCAATCTTCAATTGCATGCTTAAAATGCCCCTTTCCAAGCACCCATAATTATAATAATATAATTGAAAAATATATTTATAATTACTTATATTCAAACAATTAGTTTGAAAAAATAAAAACATATACTAAAATTACATAAATATGATAAAATTATAATAAATATGCCAAGCATCACATTAGATCAATATAGTACTGCAATACAACTAGTTTATTTAAGCGTTTTGTATCCTGATAGTTATAGTACACTCAAAGACATTTTGCCAATAGAGCAAACGGATGGTCTTGACAAAAATATAGGGGAGATAGACAAAGGATTATTGAGCCTAAGAACAAATCACCCAGAAGAAGAAAAATTACTTTCAATTTTATTCGAGAGTATTGAAAAAACTGGACAATTAAAGAACACGACTATAGATCAGCTAAAAGAATTAATAGCCAATGAAGAAGCTAAGAAAATACTTGATACCCTTCAAGAAAGTGCCCTAAACATTCAATCGTATGCCCATAGCGCAATGAAGCTACAAAGCCTTATTGATAAACTTAATGACTGGAAAACACAATGGAAAGAAACAATCGATTTAAGTACAATGACAGGTCATACTTATGACGCATTTAAAATAACCTGGAAAAATAATTTAGTTAAGCTCGGTCAACTGGATAACACAATGCAAAAGAGCATAACGGCAATAAAAACTATTTTGAATGATAGAAAAACCCTCTTTGATGAGATTAAATTTGATGAAATACTTAAGGCTGAAAGTGTACAAGGTGAGTTAAAAGAAGATTTAGTCGACCTTTCGCAAAGCAAGCAAAGCGCAACTCTCACAAGCCTTGAAAAATTTTCAAAATTGAAACATTTGATACAAGCACAGGAAACAAAAGTTACAAAAGACATTAGTCGCTTGGAAAAGGAAAGGGAAATCATGGAGTTGCGCGCAGATGAACTGCAAAGCGACCTCAAGTATCCCTTCACCTACAGCCAGGAAGACCCTAGAAATGAATTGAACAAGTGCGAAGACGACCTTTCAAAACTTTACTCTGATCTGGAAAAACTTCAACTAAAATACAGCTCACTAAAAAATTCTAGGCAAATACTTGAAAAAAACGAAAAGAACACTGCGGCCAGAGCAATACAAAAAACATGGACAAAATACGACGAGAGTAAATATGAGGATGCAGTCAGCGAAGAACAGGACACATCTTCTACTTCTGGATCTAGTATCTGGCAGGATAGCAAAACGACTAGAGAAAAAGGACCTACAAGCCCAGATGCTGGAGGATGAATAAACCAGATAAAGCCAAACATACATACTATAAAAGCAAAAACTTCAACCACTCAAGCACTATAAGCTAAAAAACCCTCTCTTAAGTCCTTATTTTTTGCACCGGCCTTAAACCTTCTTGCATTAGGTTTGGAAAGAGACTTAACTGATCTTTAACTGCATCTTTATTCAGCCATTGTTGCACCTGTTTCAAAATGATAGAAGATTTGGTATCGAGCTGATCCCCTTTAGCAACGTGATTCATCAAAAATACAAAGGCACATATAATGGCTGCCCCCTTTAACAAACCAAGCAGCATCGCCAAAACCCGTGTTAAAATGTGCGGGCCCGCCACTAAACTACTTAAAAAGCCCATCAGCTTTAATGGCAAACGTCCCAACAAAAAACATAAGATAAAAATTCCACCGCCACACACATAGGTACGAACCGCATCATCAGAAACGACCGATGAGAGCATTGCAGAGACTCTTGGCGTAAAATATACCGTCAAGCCCAAGGCTACAAACCACACTACGATAGCCATCACCTCAGATAATAGCCCCTTGTAAAAGCCCCAGGCACCACAAAGCGCCACAAAAGCAATAAGCCCATAATCTACTGACGTAAAACTTAACATAAAACCGTCTCCTTCATATGCTCCAAGCATTCTTTTAGTAACACAAATGATCCAAAAACCACTACCAAATCCTCTTTGGCAATACGTACACTAGCCTCTGCAAAAAAATCGGCCACCGAGGGATAAAAATAACCCTTTACTCCCGCACAAACTTCTTTTAACTTCTTCAAAGATGCCGCCCGTGGATGATCTAGTGCACATACCTGCCAGCAATCGACCAGTGGCCGAAAAACCTCGACCATTTCGGTAATATTTTTATCCTCCATAGCCGAGAACACCAAATGTATCTTTTGGCCCTTACTGCGTTTTGCTTGAATTTGATCGCGCACATACACTGCCGCTGCCGGATTATGACCCACATCGACAATCCATTTCCCCGGCAAGGCACAAGGCACATTTTCAAAGCGATAAGGAATTTTAATAGCAGAAAGTGCATGTTGCATTACGCCTGATTCAATAGGAAACTCCTGTGAAAAAAGCTGGCAAACCATTAGTACCCGCGCTACCACTTCAGGATGTACACTAAGGGGTTTTGAAAGCTGCATGGTTCCTTTAAGACCCTTCCAGCAATAGCTATCTTTTAGCTCTTCAATAAAAAAATCTTGCCCTTGTAACAAGTATGGCACTTGGTGACTGGAAAGATAAGTCTCCATGCTTTTAGTCATATCCTGCTCACCATAGATAAAAGGCTTATCCTTGCGTGCAATTGCCACTTTTTCCTTTGCAATACACTCACGCGTTTCACCCAAGCGATCTGTATGATCTAAAGCAACATTTGTCACAATAGCTAAATCGCTGTCAATAATATTTACCGCATCAAGGCGCCCACCAAGACCCACTTCAAAAAATGCAATATCAATTTCCTGCGAAGCAAAAACCCATAGAGCTAATAGCACATTGATCTCAAAAAAAGTTAAGTCCACCTCTTTTTGCACTGATAATACTGCATCAAACCCCTCACATAAGACTGCATCACTAACCATTTCTTCATTGATAACTATGCGCTCGTTATAGCATAAGACATCTGGAGAAGTAAGCCGGCCAACTTGAAAACCCGCTTGAGTATAAAGCTGTGAGAGCGCCATGGTGGTAGAACCCTTGCCATTGGTACCGCCAATAACAACACTTTTATAAGAAAGAGGCAACAAACCCATTTGATGCGCAACTTTTTTAACCCGACCCAAGCCCATATTTATAAAACTTGAACCACGCCCTTGCATATCAAAATAGTCTATATAGTCTTGCAGAGTCTTACTGGGCATCACAAGGCGCCAAATGGCCGATTATTTGCGCTAAACGTGCTTTGATATCTTTTCTGTGAACAATCATATCAATCATGCCCTTTTCTAATAAAAATTCACTGCGCTGAAAACCCTCAGGCAAAGTTTCACGCACCGTCTGCGCTATCACCCTTGGACCTGCAAAGCAAATAAGTGCACCCGGCTCTGCCATTTGAATATCGCCAAGCATGCCAAGACTTGCCGAAACCCCTCCACTAGTGGGATCGGTCAGCACCACAATATAGGGACAACTAGCTTTTTTAAGCTTAGCAATAGCAGCACTGACCTTGGTCATTTGCATTAAAGAAAACAATGATTCTTGCATTCTAGCGCCACCACTAGCAGTTACACAAATAAAGGGCATTTTTTGAGCCAAAGCAGCCTCTACGCCCTGGACAAAGCGTTCGCCAACTACCGAGCCCATAGAGCCACCAACAAAACTATATTCAAATACCGCCACACAAGCTGGATTTTGCATAATAGTACCCGTTTGAACAATCATAGCCTCTGTCTCATTACTTTTTTTCTGCGCCTGCTTAAGACGGTCAACATAAGGCTTGGTATCTTTAAACTTTAAACTGTCTTTAGGCATAACATCAGAGGCAATTTCGACTGCCGAGCCTTCATCCAAAATAAGACCCAAACGGTCTCTGGCGCCAATACGAATATGATGATCACAAGCTGGGCATACATAAAGATTTTTGACTAATTCAGGGTGATAAATGGTTTGATTACAGGAAGGACATTGCCCCCACACTCCATCTGGAACGCCTTTTTTATCAGCCTTATCTGATTCAGTACGAATTTTGTCTGGAAAAATACTCTTAAACCAACTCATAATACAATCCTTGTTAACGAATCCGATATTATATCGGTTTTGGCAACAAATTGTCAAAAGAAACCGAGCCTAAACGAAACAGATCTGTTAAAAAAGTCCACAATACTGTTTTAGTAAGCCCTTGCAAACAAAATTTTGGTTTTGGTTTCTTTGCCAGAAAAAATACAAGTACCAGATTGTCCTTCTTGGTCAAGCAAAATACACCTAGGTGAGACTTTTAAATGCGCCACTTGTTGCTCAAGATTCTCATCATCCAAAGCATAACACTTCACAAAACCACCATAAATGGTTTTTTCATTCTTTGGCGCTTTAAAAAATGCTTCAAAATCTGCTTTATTTGCAACTTCTATCGTATTTTCTTCACGGTAGTCTTTGGCACGCCTATACAGCGCTCGCTGCATCTCTACCAATAAACCCGCAGCCTTAATAACAAAATCTTCCAACAAGAACGACTGCTTGTCTTTAGGATCTAAATGGCGCTGTGCAACAAAAACACTGCCCTTAGCGATATCTCTTGGACCAACTTCAATGCGAATCGGCACGCCTTTTTTAATCCACTGCCAATTTTTATCACCACCACGAATGGGCCGATCATCAATATGCAAACGCAAAGGTGCACCCTGAAAATGCTCTGATTGCAATTCCTGCTCCAAGCGCTTACAAAAAGGCATCACCTGGGCCTTTTCCTCATCATTTCGGTAGATAGGCATCACCACTATTTGATACGGCGCAATACTAGGCGGCAACACCAAGCCATCATCATCACTATGACTCATAATTAAACCACCAATAAGCCGGGTTGATACCCCCCAAGAAGTGGTATAAGCCAATTGACTTTTACCCTCTTGATCCAAAAAGCGAATGTCAGCTGCTTTAGAAAAATTTTGCCCCAGGTAATGACTGGTCCCAGCTTGCAAAGCTTTTTTATCTTGCATCATCGCCTCAATGGTATACGTATTTTCCGCACCAGGAAAACGCTCAGTCACGGTTTTTTCGCCCATAATAACCGGCATCGCTAAACGCTCTTTGGCAAAGTCAGCATAAACCTTAAACATGGTTTTAGTTTCCTGCTGAGCCTCTTCTCCACTTGCATGGGCAGTATGACCTTCTTGCCATAAAAACTCTGAGGTGCGCAAAAACATTCTAGTACGCATCTCCCAACGCATCACATTGGCCCACTGGTTCAGCTTGATTGGTAAATCACGATACGACTGCACCCACTTAGACATCATCTGACCAATCATGGTTTCACTCGTTGGTCGAATCACCAAAGGCTCTTCTAAGGGCCCTGCCGGAACCAAGGCTTGATCCTCACCAGGCTCCAAACGATGATGGGTTACCACCGCACACTCTTTGGCAAAACCTTCAACGTGCTCTGCTTCTTTTTCCAAATAACTCAAGGGAATCAATAAAGGAAAATACGCATTTTGATGGCCTAAGGCCTTAAAACGACGGTCTAAATCTTGCTGGATAGCCTCCCAAATTGCATAACCATACGGCTTGATAATCATACAGCCACGCACGGGGGAATTTTCAGCTAGATCCGCTTGTTTGATAACTTCTTGATACCATAAAGGATAATTTTCTGCGCGCGTTGGAGAAATAGCTGCCATAGGATTACTTATTATTGCAATGGGAGATAATCTAGCATGATCTGCGCTAAATCACAATCCAAATTCGCTTAATTTGAAACCTTTTGCGCCATTAACGCTTGATACTTTTGCATCAAGGTTTCTTTGCCCTCATCATGCTTGGGATCTTTTTCTATGCACTCCACCGGACAAACCTCCATACACTGCGGCTCATCAAAATGGCCCACACACTCAGTACACAAATGCGGATGAATTTCATAAAACTCAGACCCCATGTATATTGCATCATTAGGACATTCAGGCTCACAAATATCACAATTAATGCATTCATTGGTGATTTTTAAAGCCATAGAAGAATATCTCTTTGAAAATAAAAGCAGATTATATCAAAAAATCTTGCCTACTGTAACACAAAAACAACATCAGGGTGCACAAAGGGGGCAATCGAACCGCCATTTTTGGCAATCTCTCTAACCAAGCTTGAAGATATGTAGGAAATGGCCGCATTGCTCGCTAAAAACATCGTCTCAAAACGACCATCACTTAAATTTCTATTCATCTGTGCCATTGGGTATTCATGATGAAAATCTTTTTCATTTCTAAGGCCGCGAACAATGTGATGAAGCTCATGGGATTTAAGCGCATCAATAAGCAAACCTTCAAAAGCCACCACCTTAACATTATCAAGCCCCGTGACACTTGCACGAACACTTTCCATACGCTGCTGGAGACTATAATAACAGTTTTTATGATCCACCACTAAAATTGTTAAAGAATCACATAGTGCACTGGCACGCTTTGCGATATCTAAATGACCTAAAGTAAAAGGATCAAAACTACCAGGATACGCTAAGTGCATGGCCATATTATTCGACAATCTCTTCTAATTCTTCATGCTCACAAGCTGCCTCAAAAGATTCGATTCGCTCCTGCGCTTTAGTAATACCTTCTGGTAATTTGGTAATAATAGGCTTCGCTGATGTTTTCCAGGTACGGCATAAAAAATTCGTAGGATTCATGCTTTCACTTTTAAAAGCCTCAGAGTGAATAATGGTGGTTTGGGGTGCTGGTTGGTTAAAGCGAACATTATACTTTCGTGCAATCCGCCTGACGTTACTCACGCCACAATCTAAAATTTGTGCAACTTGCTTTGATGTCATGCCTTTACTGGCGTATGATTCTAAAAGGTCTGGAACCGGTTTTTGATACTCTTGGATAATACGTTGCTCAACTGTGGGTGAACTCATTAAATGCCTCCTTTATTCGTCCTTTTTTGTTACCTGCGGAGAATAAAGATGCAATCTATAACAAACCAAGCTCCAATCTTGCTTCTTCTGACATCATGTCTGCATTCCATGGCGGATCAAAAACCAAAACCACATCCACTTGCTTAACATGAGGCAGCGCGAGAATTACTTGCTCAACATCTGCTACGATAACTGGGCCCATTCCACAACCAGCTGCGGTCAGGGTCATCTGTATCCCCACATACAGGCCACCTTTTTTAAGTGACTCTGTACTAACTTGATAAATCAAGCCTAGGTCGACAATGTTAACAGGAATTTCTGGATCATAACACGACTTTAAATAACGATAGATTAAATCCTGATCAACCTGTTCTATAGTGAGATCCTCCTTAGGTAATGTATTTTTAGCAGGTGTTCTACCAATAGCATCAGCATCTTGACCATCTATTCTGAGCAAATTTCCGTTAACATTCAATGTGTAACTGTTACCCTTGTCTTGCGTAACCAAGGCCTCTGTTCCAGGCATTAAGGTGACATTTTCACCATATGGAATGATCACTGCCTGCACTTCTCTTTTGATAATAGTTATGTCTTGAGGACGCATTATTGCACCAAATTTGCATCATTCATCATCATGCTCCTTATGATCCATATCTACTGTAAAGCTTTCCCCACAGCCACATTCACCAGTTGCATTTGGGTTTGTTATAATAATTTTCTTCAAACCCAATTGACTTTTTTGATAATCAATGGTAACGCCATTTAAAATTGAAAAACTTTTTTTAGTCATAGCAATGGATAAATCTTTTTCTTGGATTATTAGTTGATCAGATTCGCCTATTTCTTGATATAAATCTATTTTATAAGTAAAGCCAGAGCATCCTTCTTTTTGGGTTCCAAGCAAAATCCCTTTAGCATCAGGATCCTCCAAGATTAAGTTTTTAAAATATTTTTTTGCCGCATCCGTTACGCTTATACTAACGTTTTTTGGTGGTTGATAGCGCTGTGTCATAATTTATCCTTACTGTAACATTTTGATGGCATGATTGAGCGCTTCAATCAAGCGCAGATTGTCTTCTAACTGGTTATATATACCAAAAGAAACCCGAGAAGTTGCATGATAACCCATTTGCGCTAAAAGCGGCATATTACAATGATGGCCTGAACGAAGCTGCACACCTTTTAAATCGACAAGGGCCGCAATATCGTGTGCATGGGCTCCCTCAACAACAAAGGATAAAACACCGCCACGATTTTTCGCATTGCCTAAAATCTCAAGCCCCTTGATTGACTTTAAACGCATTAAAGCATCTTCAAATAATATTTTCTCATGTGCTGTAATAGTTTCAAAGCCTATCTGAGAAACATAATCTATAGCAGCCTTCAAACCCACAGCACCGGCTAGGTTTGGAGTTCCCGCCTCAAACTTATGAGGAGCGGAAAGAAAGCTTGTTTCATACATGCCTACATTCTCAATCATGCCGCCACCGCCTAAAAAAGGCTCCATTTGCTCAAGCATTCTATCGTGCACATATAAAACCCCTATACCACTTGGCCCGTATAGCTTGTGTCCTGAAAATGTAAAAAAATCACAGTCTAAATCGGCAACATCCACCTTTTGATGGACAATTGACTGAGCACCATCGACTAAAAAAGGAATGTTTTTTTTACGAGCCACTGCAACCATCGACTTAATCGGATTTATAGTACCAAGGGCGTTTGACATATGCATAATTGAAATAAACTTGGTTTGTGGCGTAATAGCTTTTTCAAAATCTTCCATTTCTATTTCACCATCAGCATTAAGCATCACGTAATCAATATGCAAACCTTTCTTTTGCGCAAGTAATTGCCAAGGTACAATGTTGGAGTGATGCTCCATGATACTAAGTAAAATGCGATCGCCTTCCTTAAGATGATGATAGGCATAACTGTGAGCAACAAGATTAATGCTTTCTGTAGTATTTCGGGTGAAAATAATATTGCTAGAATCTTTTGCTTGAACAAAATCCGCCACTGCTTTGCGCGCGCCATCATAGGCCTCCTCTGCCCGCTCAGAGAGGGCATATACACCACGATGAATGTTAGCATTATCATGCGTAAAAAAGTGCTCCATTGCCTCTAAAACTACTTTAGGCTTTTGCGCTGAAGCGCCCGTATCAAGATATACCAGTGGGTGATCATGAACTTTTTGGTTTAATATAGGAAAATCTGCTTTGCAATCGATCATTTGCCCTCTCTTTTAGTGTCGGTCTGGAAATACTGCCTGATGGTCTCTTTCCAAATGGGCGCCAAGTAACGCTGCAAATCTTCACTGACAATGGTTGATAACACGGTTTGTAAAAAAACCCTCCAATAGCATTTGCCTGGCAGCATCTTCGCCAATTCCACGAGAGGCCAAATAGAACAAAGCCTCATCATCTAGCGCGCCAACTGTGGCACCATGGGTACACTGCACATCATCACTATAAATTTCCAAATCAGGCTTAGCATGAATACTGGCACTTGGTGAAAGTAAAACATTGCGGCAAAGCTGATGCGCCTGAATACGATGCAGGTCTTTTTCGACCTTCCCTCGAGCACTAAAAACTATTTTAGCTTTTTCATTTGCCACGCCGCGATAATTGAGATGACTTCTGGTATCACTTGCAAGATGATCAATATGAATTTGTGCATCAATGTTTTGCTGAGCCTTTCCTAAAAAAGCACCAGCACAAGAAACATTGGCATGCCTATCAAGCAAACGCACATGCATATCCGGACGATAGAAAAATCCTGGCGCCACCAGATGAAAATAATCCATACCCGCAGCTTCCTGCAAATACGTTTGTTGCTGATCATACCAGGCAAAATCCGCAGATTTACCTTTAGCAAGAACTAAGATCTCTGCTTGTGATCCTCGCTCACCAAACCAGGTACAATGGGTATTTAAAAGTCGACTGCAAGATCCTGATTCTGCCACAGTCTGTATCCATTTAACACGCGCACCAGGTCGCATCACCACCAAATGCTGATAATACTCTAAACAAGGCGCTGATTCCTTAGCATCTAAATATACACACTCGATAGGACGATCCAAATGAACATTTTCTGCAACTTCAATAGCACAAAAGGATTCACAAAATGCATGATTTTGTGCCACAAGCGGATGTTTTTGATAAGAACATTGCTCAAGCGCATACTGATAACGCTTTTGCATATCCTCAGGCATATCTTGAATCTGCTGATATACCTGCACGCACGCAGCCAATGCCTCAAGGTCTGATAATGCAGCTTGTAATACGCCGCCAGCAAAAACCAAACGATAACTTGGCTGCCTTTGCTCCACAAAAGCACCCTGATCTAAAACCTCACCCCCAGCAAGCGCCCAATCTTTTTGTGCAAAAAGCTTATGCGTGTTGCTATAACGCCAATTTTCTTGCCGCGGCCCAGGCCACGATTGCTGCTTTAGAGCATCACGGGCTTTTTCAATTATATCTTGCGCTAAAACTGGCTTTGATGTTGCTAAGTGCTCAAGCCCTGCTGTAGTATCCATACACGCCCCCTTAATCTTGACCTTCCAGCCAAGCATATCCTTTTTCCTCAAGCTCATCGGCCAACTCAAAGCCACCTGATTTAACAATTTGCCCATCACTTAATACATGGACAAAATCTGGCTTAATATAATCTAGCAAACGCTTATAGTGGGTGATAACTACAAAAGAGCGATCTTTTGCCCGCATATGATTAACACCTTTTGCCACCATTTGCAGCGCATCAATATCAAGACCTGAATCCGTTTCATCTAAAATGGCCAGCTTCGGACGCAATAACATCATTTGTAAAATTTCATTACGCTTTTTCTCACCCCCAGAGAAGCCTTGATTGACATTCCGGTTTAAAAAGCCTTCCTTCATTCCCAGGAGCGCCATGGCTTTTTTAGCCTCTTTTAAAAAGCTCAGTGCATCGATTTCCTCCAAGCCATTGGCCTTTAAAATACTGTTCATTGCAGCCCGCAAAAAATAGGCATTATTTACACCAGGCAATTCAACTGGATACTGAAAGGCTAAAAACAAACCCGCTTGGGCACGCTCTTGTGGATTTAAGCTCGCCAGATCTTTTGTACCCAAATGCATCGTACCACTTTTTGCCTCATAAGGGCTTTTACCCGCCAAAACATGAGAAAGTGTACTTTTACCAGAGCCATTTGGACCCATAATTGCATGAACCTGACCTGGCTCAACGGTAAAGTTAAGGTTTTTAATAATGTCCTTGTCTTTTAAACCAGCACAAAAATCTTTTAGTTCTAATAATGCCATTAGCTTGTCTCCTTATGATGCTGTAGCGAGGCCCCCTCTAAACTGACTTCCATTAAAGCTTGCGCCTCTACGGCAAACTCCATGGGTAATTCTTTAAATACTCTTTTACAAAAACCATTGACAATCAGGGCAATGGCATCTTCTTCGCCAAGCCCTCTGGCTTGACAATAAAACATTTGATCTTCTGAAATATTCGAGGTGCTGGCTTCATGCTCAACCTGAGCAGTAGGATTGTGCACATCTATATACGGAAAGGTATGCGCGCCACACTCATGCCCCAACAACAAGGAATCGCACTGACTATAATTGCGGGCATTTTTTGCTTTAGGACTAATAAGCACCCGACCACGATAGGTATTTTGGCCACGCGAAGCTGAAATACCCTTGGCAATAATCGTACTTTTAGTATTTTTTCCTAAATGCAGCATCTTGGTACCAGTATCAGCCTGCTGACACTTGCCGGTTAAAGCCACCGAATAAAACTCACCAATACTATCATCCCCTTTTAAAATAACACTGGGATATTTCCATGTTATTGCAGAACCAGTCTCTACCTGAGTCCAGGAAATCTTGGATGCTTTGCCACGACAAATACCGCGCTTAGTTACAAAGTTGTATATGCCACCCTTGCCTTCTTCATCGCCTGGATACCAATTTTGGACCGTTGAATATTTTACCTGGGCATTATCAAGTGCGACAATTTCCACCACGGCCGCATGAAGTTGATTTTCATCGCGCATAGGCGCAGTACAGCCCTCTAAATAACTGACATGGCTATTTTCTTCAGCAATAATTAAGGTACGCTCAAACTGTCCTGTATTTTCAGCATTGATACGAAAATAGGTTGATAATTCCATTGGGCAACGCACCCCTTTGGGAATATAAACAAAAGATCCATCACTAAAGACTGCAGAATTTAGCGCTGCGAAGAAATTATCTCCAGGGGGGATGACTGACCCCAAATATTGTTGGATTAAATCAGGATAATCCTGAATTGCTTCGCTCATGGAACAAAAAACAACGCCTGCTTTTTTAAGCTTATCTTTAAAGGTAGTTGCAACAGAAACACTATCAAAAACTGCATCTACCGCAACACCGGCAAGCCATTTTTGCTCTTGTAAAGGAATGCCTAGTTTATTATAGGTTTCAATAAGTTTTGGATCGACTTCATCAAGACTTTTGAGCTTTTCTTTTTGAACTGGTGCACTATAGTAGCTTAGAGATTGATAATCCACTGGCTCATACTTTACATGCGCCCAAACTGGCTCTTTCATTTTTAACCAACCTTCATAAGCCTTAAGGCGCCACTGCAGCATAAAATCAGGTTCATTTTTTTTCTGAGAAATTTGCCGAATAACGTCCTCGTTTAAGCCAGGGGGAATTTGATCGGTTTCAATGTCTGTAGTAAAACCATATTGGTATTCTTGATCGGTAATTTTATCAATGGGTTTAGTCATGCTTGGCCCTTACTTTTATATCTTTAAGCAAAAATCCTTGTGTTTTAGGTTTAGGCACCAAAGCAGCAACTGATATTGCACTTAAGGTACTGTGAATCTGCTGGTTAATTTCAGAGAAAATATTTTGATGTTGACACGCCTGAATCAAATGGCAGTTGTGACCGTCATCACAACACTGCGTTAGGGTAATAGGTCCATCAATCGCCTCAATAACATCCATCATGTTTTTTGAGAGATAATCATGATGCAAAACGTAGCCACCATACTTTCCGGACTTTGCCTCAATAAGCTTAGCGGCTTTTAAAAGCCCCAAAAGCTTGCGCACCGTCGCCCGTGGCAGGTTTGATTTTTTTGCCAAAGCATCAGAAGATAAACACTGTTCTTTTTCAGCCACTATGGTGCCTAACAAGTGAAAACCATAATCGGCCATTTTACTCAGTTGAATCAAATTAATACCAATTTAGTATCAGTTGGGCCTCTTATACTCCTTAAGCGGATAAATGTCAAGGACAAATGGGCAGCTTAAGGGGCAATACTGTCAAGACAGCGGCTAGGAATCCATGCTATTTATACATATATTCTTTCACATACACTTTGTAAAATATAAACTTAGCCGCCTCATACTGACACAAGCCTTACATTTAGCCTTGCTGGACCCTACATAATCAAGCAGGAATTCTGCACTCGTGCTTTATCCCTTTTATTTTTATTCTCCTGCTTAGCAAATTTAAGTAGGTCTTTTACAAAAATAAGTGAACTATCTTCACCTGCCCGACCCTGCTCAGCAAGGTCAACAGTACTCGGATATTTATACTTAACATTCACAGAAACAGGAGCAGTATAAGACGCTATGAATGCCAATGCAAACAACAAAGTAATCGGGGTTTGACAACCACCGATTGTTGCCTCAATCCTAACGGCTGCAAACATTTGAATTAATGCAAAGAGAATAGGCTTAATGGCTTGCTTCAACGATTCTCTACTAAAACCATGTAGCTCCCCATCACCTTGATGAAGATATTTATATAAGGCAACAACATGACCCCAAGAGCCTCTTAGAAGCAACAAAAAAGCTACACCAGCCATAATTTCAAAACCCTCGTACTTAAGATTGGTTAACGCTTGCTCACAAAAATAACCTGAATCCTTTGAATCGATCGCCTGCAAAAACCTAGGATCAGTTGCATTATAATCAGTAGCATTATCTCCAGCACCACCATCATAACCATTACCACCAGAGGAGAAGACAGCACTAAGCGCCGTACCCAAACCAGAACACGCCGTCACACAAGCGCGGACAATATCTTCACAACCCTTTTTGCAAGTCTTCCCACAATCATCAATCTCCTTACAGCAACTATCAGCACTATCGACAATATCTACTGCTACATGAGCAGCTCCGCTAGCAGCATCACCAGCAGCATCTTTTACTATACTACCAGCCCCTTTAGCAAAATTGGCAGCACCTTCGGCAACATCTATTACTGCATGAGCAGCTCCGCTAGCAGCATCAGCAACACCCCTAGCTCCTGAAACTGCAGCACGAAGAGCTTTATGAGGCACCCCACTATCAATACAATAACCAAGCATCCTACATAGCATATTAAAATTGGAAGGCTCATGGTAGATTATGACGCCGCCACTTTCTGAAAAAAATATAGGGTTGTAATAAATATGCGTCCGATGGCTAAACCAAAAGTCCATTAAATCCCAAAAATCAATTCTACCATCATTGCTTCCTTCCAAGCCAAGATTAAGATTATAGATCATCAAAGCCACAATTGTGCGAGCCCGATCGAGTCGCTTCTCAGCTTCAACTTTATCCAAAGTCCTCCCATCTTCAGAAACAGGCACCGTAGGCCAAAACCATGCATTATTTGCATTAATTAGCCCTTTTAAGATAGATAGAGCCGTAAGTAAATCTGCTTTAGTAACCCCATTTAATGAAGGTAATTCTGGAAATTGACCCTCCTCCATAGCCCCATATGGTTGTGCCACAGGAATACCCCCTGACGAGGTCTTACTACCCATCAAGGGCTTTTTTAAATCACTAACACCTTCACCTGTAACTTCCACCATAACCAACCCCTTTTTATATACAAAAATTAAATACAAGGGCATTATACACAAAAAAATAAATAAAGTCAATATATTTTTTATACCATATAAAGACAAACTTAACCAACAATATTAAATAAATTAAAAAAATAGCCAAAAAAAAAATACAAATACAACCAATAAATTACCTATAAATACTATATTATATAACATTTAATATAATAAAGCATAAGAAAAGGTACACGATAACAGTGCCCCGACAGACCGAAAACTACTTATAATTTATTTATCGGCAACAAAACCTGGTGGTTTTTGCGACCCACCTTCAAATAGAAACTTTTCACATTCAGCCAAAAGAAAATCCCGCGCTTTGGGATCTAACATATTTAAACGATACTCATTAATCAACATCGTTTGATGATCTAGCCACAAGCCCCAAGCCTCTTTGGAAATATGGGCAAAAATACGCTCACCAAAAGCATTTGGGAAAGGCGGATGCGCTAAACCTGGCAGGGCTTTTTGAAGTTTTTCACATTGCACGGTAGTCATAAGCTTCCTTGTAATCTATTCTCTGATTGTTTCTGGACTTATCATAGGCAAAAAGATGCTAGAAATCCACTCTGAAATAGGCGCTGGAAAGGCATATTGCCGCAAACGTTCTTGATCGCACCACTGATAGCCCTCTGGCAAAGCAAATTCTTGGTCAAGAACATAATGTAAAACTTGGTAATGCCAGACCTGATGGGTAAACACATGCTTATAGGGTCCATAGCTTTGCGCAGATACCCCACCGGTCGCTTTTGCCATTGCACCAGCAAATGTTTCCTCCAGCTCTTCTTGTATCGGCAAACACCATAATTTTGGCCATATCCCAACACCAGATCGCTGGTACAATAAAAGATCGCCAGCAGTATTGCTCAAAGCAAACATGGTTTTTGTAAATGATTTTTTTGCGATTTTTTTGCTTGGCACCTTATAAAGCTCAAACTGCTGTTTTTGATACGCTTGACAATGCTGTTGCAAAGGACATGGACCACACTGAGGCTTTTTAATACTGCACAAACTGGCTCCAATATCCATGATCGCCTGAGTATATGCTGCAGTCTTTTCAAATGGTGTAAACCGCCGCGCATGCTGCCACAAATTCACCTTGGTTTGTGCGTGCGCCTCAAGACCTAAAAACCTACACAAGACCCGCTTTACATTCGCATCTAATATCGCATAGCGCTGGTGATGGGCCATGGCCATTATAGCCCCGGCAGTAGATTCACCAATACCTTTTAAAGACAAAAGCGCTTCATAATTATTTGGAACCTGATCCTTGTAAGCATGATGCATTTCTTGCACCGCCTCATACAAATGATGGGCACGGCGATAATAACCCAAACCCGCCCACATCGACAAAACCTCATCCAAAGAAGAAGCAGCTAATGCCGCAATGGATGGCCATTTGGCTGTAAATTTTTCAAAATAGGGAATAACCGTTGCAACCTGAGTTTGCTGCAACATAATTTCAGAGAGATAAATAAAATAGGGATTACTTTTTTTCCATGGCAAGTCTTTTCTGCCGTGGCAATCATACCACGGCAAAATAAGAGAACTAAGAAGGGGATCGAAGGATCCTTGTTCCATCAGGAACGATTATGCAAGCGCTTTAACTTTAGCGCAAAGACGGCTTTTATGACGCGCCGCTTTATTTTTGTGAATAATGCCTTTTGAGGTCATTTGATCTAAAACTTTGCTCATTTCTTGATAAGCACCGCCGGCTTGTTCTTTGTTTTTTGCTTCAATTGCCGCAATAGTGCGCTTAATATAAGTACGCATCATAGAACGCATAGATGCATTTAAACGACGATGTTTTTCTGCCTGACGGGCACGTTTTCTAGCTTGTGGTGTATTAGCCAATGTAGTAACTCCATGGTTAGTAAGGTCAATAAGGCGCCAATTCTATCCATTTTCACCTCCATTGTCAAGATATTTGTGCCTTTCAAGCCCCTCTTTTTACAAAACCATGGAACACTTATGCAATACATGTTTGAATTTTGCATAAAACCCAAGCCTTAGCCAACTCAAACCCACCATATCTAAAACACACAACAAGAATTGCTATTAAAAAAAGTAAAGCGCCAAGCTCTGCATAACCTTCAGATGCAGAACCCCAGAAATTGAAAACAAAAAAATTCTTGTGACAGACAATCATTACATTAGATAATATTTTCGCACATGGATTAAAAAAAAATACTACATTCCAATTTGATGCTAACCATATTAACAAAACAGTAAAATGATTGCCACAAATGCAAATTTTTCTTAACATAGAAAAAACTAAATTGACCCAAAACCATATGCAGCCTTTCAAAGACCACCATATTTATGAATTATACACCGCACCTCCGGCTCCTTTTAATCAAATCATGCTGCAAATACGCACCTGGATTTTTCAGGCCCCAAAGCGCAATAGCTTAATTGGCCCCATTAAAGAAACTTTGCGCTGGGGCGAAGCCAGTTATATTAATGAACAAGGTCATGGCTCTTTACTGCGCATTGCATACAAAGATACCTCCAAACCTTATGTCGGACTCTATTTTCATTGTAAAACCACTCTTATTGGGAGCATCGCTAAAAAATATGGGAATGCTTTTACATACCAAGGAAACCGCGCTATTATTTTTGATGGGCAACAAGCCCTCAATGAAAGCGCCATTAAAGACTGCATCGAACAAGCCATGCTGTATCACCATTATAAAAAAACACCGCAATAGCATTATGTAATCTGCTAAACACGCGATGGCATACCATAATATGTGCTATATTTTTGGCAACGCTTAAGCTACAATGGAAACACTTTTTTACTCGCGCACAAAGGAAACCAAAACCATGTCTCTTGAAAACTTTGATCCTGAAATATCCAAAGCTATTGAAAAAGAAGCCCGCCGCCAAGAAGAACACATCGAACTTATTGCCTCGGAAAACTACACAAGTCTTAATGTTATGACTGCACAAGGCTCCGTCTTAACTAATAAATATGCCGAAGGCTACCCGCACAAACGCTACTATGGCGGCTGTGAATATGTAGACATTGCCGAAGACCTTGCCATATCAAGACTTAAACAATTATTCAACGCCGATTATGCCAATGTTCAGCCCCACTCGGGATCATCTGCAAATGCAGCAGTCTACCATGCACTATTGCAACCGGGCGATACTATTTTAGGCATGCGCTTATCTGACGGTGGCCACCTAACCCACGGCGCCAAAGTAAACTTCTCCGGAAAAATTTTTAATGCGCACCATTATGGCGTGCACCCCCAAACAGGATTGGTGGACATGGATGAAGTGAGACAACTCGCTCTCACACACCGACCTAAAATGATTATTGCTGGCTTCTCTGCTTATTCCCAGGTGCTTAACTGGCAAAGCTTTCGCGACATTGCCGATGAAATTGGCGCCTATCTCATGGTAGACATGGCCCATATTGCAGGACTGGTTGCCGCTGGCCTTTACCCAAGCCCGGTTAACATTGCTGATGTAACCACCTCCACCACACACAAAACACTGCGCGGTCCTAGAGGCGGAATTATATTAGCCAAAGAGAATCCAGAAATTACTAAAAAATTACAATCACTCGTATTTCCAGGCACCCAAGGTGGACCCTTAATGCACGTTATTGCTGCAAAAGCCGTTGCTTTTAAAGAGGCCCTTGAGCCAGGCTTTAAAACCTATCAACAACAAGTCATTAAAAATGCGCAAGCTATGGCGAAAACTTTAATGGACCTAGGCTTTGATATAGTCTCAGGCGGAACTCAAAATCATTTAGTCCTTATTGACCTTAGCGCAAAAAATATAACTGGAAAAGATGCTGAAGCGGCCCTTGGTATGGCAAACATTACTGTAAACAAAAATACTATACCCAATGAGCAACGCTCCCCCTTTATTACCAGCGGCATTCGCATTGGCACCCCAGCCATTACCACCCGAGGCTTTAAAGAAAGCCATTGTATAAGCCTAGCAAAATATATTGCTGAAGTATTAAACGACATAAAAAATGTAAACCAGATTGACAAAATTAAAAACAAGGTGTTGAATCTATGTTTGGAACATCCCGTCTATAAAGATAAGATAAGGATACAAACATGATATGCCCCTTTTGTCATACCCCTGAAACCAAAGTTATTGATTCCCGCCATGTACCAGAAACCAATGAAATCCGCAGACGCCGTTCGTGCCCCGTTTGTCAGCAACGTTTTTCTACCTATGAAACGGTTGAAATGGTTATGCCTCGGGTTATTAAACGTGATGGTTCTAGAATTTCCTTTGATGAAAACAAACTACGCAAAGGTATTTTATGCGCTTTAGAGCGCCGCCCGGTAACTACTGCAGATTTAGATCAAGCGATTGCCAATATTCTCAAGGAAGTAAGGGCCATTGGTGAAAAAGAGGTGCATGCGCGACAAATTGGTGAGCTAGTTATGACGGCACTTAAAAAACTTGATGAAGTAGCCTACATTCGCTTTGCTTCAGTATACCGTCGCTTTCAAGATATCGACTGCTTTAGAGAAGAAATCGACAGATTACTGCGCATTAAAACCAGTGCAACTGAAACGGTTTAAGCAGTTTTAAGCGACTCTAAAGGCAACAAGACTCAACTGCCTTAAAAACGCTCACCTTCATAAATACAATACATGAAATAGTATCTCCAAAAACATATAAGCTAAGCGCTTTGCCACCCAATAGAGCAAGAATATACTTCATATGCATAACGCACAAACAAATATAAAAACAATAAAAACATATAAATATAAATTAACTATTGACATTTTAAATAATTAATATATAATTGCAAAAATAATATTTTTATAGAGAATGAGAATGATATTATGCTCACTATTATAACGAATCCACTTAAACAATGAAACAACAAATAAGATAAAACAGCATTAAAATAACCAATACAAACACGATAAGGAAAAATA
>CACEWE010000029.1 GCA_902563055.1 uncultured Gammaproteobacteria bacterium
AATAACCGTGATAACCGCGAAATTTGCAATCAGTGACTCAGATTTTTCTAGTATCCTATTCCATAGGGTTTGTATTAGGATCCCATCCATCATAAAACGTAGTGTTTGATCTATGGTCACTACAAATAGCTTTAACGATGAGCCTCAATCTGCTTGGCATGGTATTTGTTTTAGAAGAGAATTCTTTTCCGCGACAACATGGCAGATTTATGCTACAGTAGCGGAAATTTTTAACGGTGGTTTTTTATGAGCTTAGGGCCTTTATTAGCCGATGCTAGTGCGCCAGCGAGTTTAATGCTTATGGGTGAGCATGCGGTGCTTAGTGGTTCTGGTGCAATTGTCATGGCGGTTGATCAACGACTTCGGGTGCGTATTTATCAGCGTGAAGATCAAAACATTCATCTGCATTCTTCACAATATGGCGAGCATGTTTTTGCCAAATCAAATCCGATGATTAAGGGTAAAATGGATTTGCTTATAGCCATTATGGAGCCTTTATTACCGCGTTTTACGCATGGTTTAAGCATTCAAATAGACAGTGCCATTTTGCTTGATCATGGTCTGGGTACTTCTGGTGCAGTGAGCATTGCCTTATTACAAGCTTTGTATGTCGCGCTTAAGGAGCATCAATCTTGTGCTGACCTTTTTGAGCAAGCCTTAAAGGCGGTGCGTTTGGTTCAAAAGCAAGCTTCAGGGGGCGATTTAGTGGCGGCACTATACGGCGGAGTGCATTATTATCGCAGTGATCCTTTGTACTTAGAACCCTTACCCGGGGATTATCAATTTGCGCTTGCATATTCTGGTCAAAAGACACCAACTCAAGAGGTTCTTGCATATTTGGAGGGGCGCTATCGCGATCAAAAAGAACGCTTAGCGGCGCATTTGCGAGATATTGGCCGGCTTTGTACGGTGGCCAAAAATGCTTGGGGACATGATCAAGCCATGGTGGCACAGGCAATGGTGGCGCAAAATAATTGTTTTTGTGAAATGGGTTTAATTGATGCTGGTTTAGACCAAGCTTTAAGGCAATTGGCTAAGCAAAAAGGCATCTGTGCCTCTAAAGTTTCTGGTGCGGGCTTGGGGGATTGTGCGCTTGGTATGTTTGATGCACGCATGTCGGTAGAGCTTGATGTGCCTGATCTAATGCTAGTGCCAAAAAGTGTAAAAGGAGTCGATCATGTCGCTATTGGATAATTGTGGATTGGGGCATCTTGTGCTTTGTCCTAAGGTGGATTTTGCTGAAGCTTTTGCGCCTAGTAATATTGCACTTATTAAATATTGGGGCAAGCGTGATGTGGGGTATAACCTTCCGCAAACAGATAGCATTTCTGTATCCTTAGATCCAAAAGGTGCCCAAACCAAGCTTACGGCAGCCAAATGTGACCAATTGATATTAAACGATCAAATCCTAGAGAGCCAAGACCCTGTATTTATCCGGCTTTTTTCATATTTAGATGCCTTATTTCCTTGCAGAGTGCCTTTAGCAGTGCATTCGCATTCTAGCGTTGCCATTGCTGCAGGTTTGGCTTCTTCTGCTTCTGGTTTTGCAGCATTGGTTTTAGCTTTAGACAAACTATGTCAGTGGCAGTTAGAGCCCACAGAGCTTTCTATATTAGCGCGTTTGGGCAGTGGTTCAGCTGCGCGTTCTATTTATCCCAAAGCGTGGGTGCGCATGCATAAGGGACAAGATCCTTCCGGTCGTGATAGCTTTGCAACTGCCTATCCGGGAGGTTTTAGTGATGCGTGTTTGGGGGTGGTTCCTATTTCTTGTGCCAAAAAGAGCGTTTCCTCAACTAAGGCGATGGGTGATAGTGTCGCTACTTCGCCTTTTTATGGCCAATGGCCAAGGCTTGTTGAAGATGACATTGGCGCCTTTGAAGAGGCTTTGGGTGAAGATGATTTTCTAAAGGCAGCACATATTGCCGAGCGTAATAGTTTGGCGATGCATGCTTTAATGCACACGAGTGATCCTGCGCTTAATTATGATTTACCCGAAACGCTCGCTGCAAAGCACAAGGTTTGGCAGCTTCGCACACAAGGGCTAGGCGTGTATTTTACTCAAGATGCCGGTCCAAATATCAAATTGCTATTTTTAAAAGACGAGCTTGATGTTTTGCTAGAGCATTTTCCTCAGATGGATGTCTTGCATTTGCCTACAGCATAAATGCCATTGTAGAAATAAGTATTTGAATAATAAATTATTGATATTTTGGTGTGATTTTTTTAATAATATTATTGATTATTTTTCGTTATAATGTTATGTTTATTTTTTATTTTTATTTAAGAGCTTAATAATGGATACTAAAAGTTTATATGTGGCATGTTGCGGCAAATTAATTCCTGTTTTTCCTTCAGAGCCTAAGTTGTTCGTGGAGAAGAAAAAAGGGGCGGGGATATCTATAAGCCCCAGGGAGGTTGGTTTGGATGAAATTAGTTCTATTAAAGCTTTAGCTGAGGATGAAAGTCGCATTATATTAAGAAATATTAAGATAAAATATCAGCTTAGAGAGGAACTGTCAGCTAGTGATCGTGATTTAGTTCGAGTGCCTTCCCAATGTGGGGCCAGCGGCTTGCCGCTGAAGATATCTATGAATCATAAAGATAAGGATAAAACGGAGCTGGTTTGTGTGCCTTTAATGTGTGCTTGCGATGATGGTGGTAGGATAATGACTTTTGCATATTGCGATTTAAATAGCATCATAAGTAAAGAGCAAAAAAGTAAACTTATTATAAGGCTAAATAATATACAGTCCGAGATTGATATAGATAATCATGTATCTGCCAATGATGCATTGCATGGTGTATTACTAGAATGGATAGGCTCTTCTAGAAAATTTGATACTTTAGCAAGTCATTTGACACCTATGATTTGTGGGTTAGTTGCTGATGCATCGAACTTGGGTAAAAGGAAACGTGCAGAAGTTGATTCTCCTTTTAAACATGCCTTATTTGCCAATGTTAGGGTCCCATGGTATAAAAAACGCAACTTAGCCCCTTTATGAGGGCACTTGTAAGGATGTTCGTTTAAAGGGTCTTGTCTGTGCGCTTTTTCTATGGTAGAGTTTTGAAGCTACTTTGATCCTATGGGACAAAGATAGCGGTTTTTTTTACATTGCATGACATAAAAGGACTTGATCGTGAGACAGGTACCAAGCTATTTGATCATAGGTCGCGGCCGTGTTGCTGCGCATATGAAACACTACTTTACGCTACTAGGCTTGCCTTTTAGTCACTGGCATCGTGGTCAGTGTCATCAAGCTCTGTGTCAAAATATTGCTGATGCTAGCCATGTTTTATTGCTCATTAGTGACGATGCTATTATTCCTTTTTTGGCTAAGGAGCGATTGTTAAGACAAAAAATATGTATTCATTTTTCAGCAATCACCTGTAGTGATGATGCTTATCTTGCCCATCCTTTGATGAGTTTTTCCTCGAGTTTATATGATCTTAAGACCTATCAAAACATTCCTTTTGTTGTAGATAAGGGGGTGGGTTTGGCAGATATTCTTCCTGGCCTTGATAATCCCTGCGCTGAAATAGTGCCACAAATGCGCGAGTATTATCACAGTCTTTGCGTGATGGCACAAAATTTTACGACTTTGCTATGGCAAAAGGCATACAGTGATTTCTCTGATAAATTAGGAATAGAAAAGAATATTTTAAAACCGATATTGCAGCAAACTATGGAAAATCTACTTTCCCATCCAGATAAAGCGCTCACCGGTCCTTTATCTCGAGGCGATCAAAACACCATTTTAAAACATTTAAAAGCGCTTACTGGGGATCCATACTACGAGGTTTACCAGGCATTTTTAAAAGCTTACGAAAAAACAAATCATAAGGAGAAAAAATGAGTATAAAGGTATTTGAAAAAGCAGTAACAGATGGTAAAAAATTAAGCATGGTCACCTGTTATGAGTATTGGAGTGCTTTGTTGCTTGAAAATACCAATATCGATGCGGTGCTTGTAGGAGATTCGGTCGCGATGGTGATGCATGGTTTTGAAAGCACGCTTTATGCTACGCTTGCAATGCTTAAAACCCATGCTAGTGCAGTTGCGAGGGGTCTTAAAACTAAGAGTATTATAGTGGATATGCCTTTTATGTCTTATCATAAGGGGCATCAGGAGACAATGGAGGCCGTAGAGCAGCTTATGCAATCTGGTGCCCATGCCTTAAAGCTAGAAGGTGGCAGCGCTAGTGTATGCCAAACGATTAAAAGTATTGTGGATGCTGGAGTCCCTGTTATGGGGCATTTGGGTTTAACGCCGCAGTCCATTCATCAACTTGGAGGCTACAAAGTTCAGGGTAATTGTGATACGAGTGCACAAAGCCTATTACAAGATGCGATAGATCTTGAAAATGCCGGCTGTTTTGCTATTGTCTTAGAGTGTGTTCCTGCTGCATTAGCTGCGCGCATTACCAAGGCCTTAAGTATTCCAACGATAGGCATTGGGGCAGGTGCGCAAACATCAGGCCAGATTTTAGTATTGCATGATCTTTTAGGTTTTAATCCTTTGTTTAAGCCTAAATTTCTAAAGCATTTTGGTGCAGGCGCTGCATTTTTTCATGATGCCTTAAATGGATATGCGCAAGCAGTTGAGCATGCGGAATTTCCCTTGCCAGAACATAGCTATCAGGAGTAAATATGAAGTGTATTGAAACAGTAGATGCGATGAAAAAACAGGTCTTTGCCTGGCAGCAAGCTCAGCAAAAGATAGGCTTTGTAGCAACCATGGGGCATTTGCATCAAGGTCATGGTTTTTTATTAGAGAGGGCAAAGTCAGAAAATGATGTGGTGGTGTTAAGTATATTCGTTAATCCAAGCCAGTTTAATGACCCTGAAGATTTTAAGCATTATCCCAAGACGCCAGAGCAGGATCTGGCTTTTGCCAAAGATTTAGGCGTGGATGTGGTGTTTATGCCAGATGCCAAGGCCATGTATCCAGATCAGGCGCAATATAAAGTCAAAGAGTCTATAGAGTATCAGCGCCTGGAGGGCGCATGTCGCCCAGGACATTTTGATGGTATGTTGACGATTGTTTTAAAGTTATTATTACTTATCTCGCCGCAGCATGCGTATTTTGGTGAAAAAGATTATCAGCAGTGGCAGTTGGTGGAGGGCCTGTGCCGGGCATTTTTATTAGATGTGAAGATTATTGGCTGTCCAACTCAAAGAGAGGAAGATGGTTTGGCCTTAAGTTCTAGAAATAGCAAATTAAGTGCCCAAGAAAGAAAACAGGCAGCCTGGATTCACCGTATTATACAATCGCCCATCAGTGGTGATGCGATGAAACAGCAATTACAAGAACAAGGTTTTAGACTTGAGTATGTAGAAAAAATGGCGGGCCGTATTCTAGTGGCCGTGTACTTGGGACAAACGCGCTTGATTGATAATGTTGTGGATAAGGCAGAGACTTGAGGTGCATTGAGTCATGCTTTAGATACTCAGTACGAAGAGAACACAGATTTATAATATAAGGAAAAGACAATGTTGATAACGGTTTTAAAATCTAAAATTGCCTATGCCACCCTTAGTCATACAGAATTATACTATGTTGGCAGTATTACCATTGATGAAGCTATCATGGAACAAGCGAATATTTGTGAAAATGAAAAAGTTCAAGTGGTCAATTTAAATAATGGTGCACGGCTTGAAACCTATGTTATTAAGGGAGAGCGCGGCAGCGGTATATTTGCCCTAAATGGCCCTGCGGCAAGAACTGCGCAGCCAGGGGATCAGGTTTTTATATTAGCCTATGGATTAATCGAGCAGACTCAGGCTGCAATCAAGCCGGTTTTGGTGGATTTGTCATGAGTCAGGCGCTGTTATCTGAGATAAAACTGCAACAGCTTGTAGTATCAGAACCTGCTTGTAATCTTTGGGGGGTGATTACCTATCATCCTCATCATCCTTTCCCTTCTTTAGGTGGTTGTCGGATGCAAGCTTACCAAAGCTTAGCGGATGCAAAAAAAGAGTGCTATGATCTGGCCTTTACCATGGAGCAAAAAGCGCGAGCCTATGATTTACCCGTTAGTGGCGGTAAAAGTGTATTAATGAAACCTTCAGGGCGCTTTAATAAAAAATTGTTGTTGCAACATTTTGCAAGGGTGCTTGAGACCTTAAGGGGGCAATATATTTGCGCGGTAGATAGTGGAACCACAGCTGAAGATATGCAAATGCTAGGCCAGTACACGCGTTATACAACCTGTAAGGGGCAGGGTTTAGATCCCTCTTCTTATACGGCTATGGGGGTTGAGCGTGCGATTAAAGTAGCGGCGCGATGTATATTAAAGCGGCAAAGTTTAGAGGGGGTTTCTATTCTCATTCAAGGTCTTGGAAAGGTAGGGTTTGCATTGGCTAATTTGTTGGCCCAACAAGGGGCAAGACTTATAGTTTGTGATATCAATAAGGCTTTAGTTGCTAAAGTCAGTGCCACCCTAGATGTGCAAGTGGTCGCGCCAGAAGCTGTAGCTTGTAGTCATGCGGATATATTTGTGCCTTGTGCCTTTGGAACGCTTGTAGACCATCAATGCTTAGAGCAGTTATCTGCTGGCATCATTATAAGCGCGAGTAATAATCCTCTGGATGCAGGTTTAGATGCCAAGTCTATTTGGCAGCAATATGCTAAGTATTATATTCCAGATTACTTGGTCAATGGCGGTGGCTTAGTGCATTGTGTTGCGCAGTATTTTAGCTACTCAAAGAATTATATTGAAACAAAAATAAAGCGTGTTGACTTTTTAGTGCAGGAGCACTTAAAGGGTTTTTCTTTCTAAAATAGAGTATGGTTTTTGCGTTGATTATAGATAGAAGCTGGGTTCAAAAAGGAGGGTGGTGTAGCTTCCTTTTTGAACCCTATGGCCATATTTTTATGCAACTTGGCTATATTTATCAAGCGTATCATAAATTTTTTGATGCCAATAAGAGAGCGCTTCCTGAGTCATAGGTTCACCTTTAGACTTGATTTTATATTCTGCAACAATCGTGCCAGGTTGATCGTGCATAACTAAGATCCGGTTTGCCATCAGGACGGCTTCTTCAATATGGTGGGTTACAAGTATCATAGCATGAGTTTTGATTTCTCCTTGATGCCACATCTGCATTAATTCAAGGCGCAGCCTTCTGGCAGTAATAGCATCTAGGGCGCTAAAGGGCTCATCAAGCAATAATATGCCTGGATTTTTAATCAGCGCCCGGGCAAAGCCAACGCGACTGGCCATGCCTCCAGATAACTGATAGGCCGGGGTTTTTTCAAATCCCTTAAGGCCGATAGTGGCGGTCATATTTAACACCATTTTGTGTTTAGCATAGCGTGATAGATCATGTTGATCTAAAGCAATGGCAATATTGCTATAAACATCAAGCCATGGAATTAATGCTACTTGTTGAAAGACCATAGCAATATCTGGATGCATACCACTATAGGCTTGATTTAAATATTCTAGCGTTCCAGATTGTGCCTTGTCTAAGCCAGCAATGATTCGAAGTAGGCTTGATTTTCCACAGCCAGATGGTCCTACAATAGCAAGGATTTCGTCGCTATGAACCTGAATCGAGCTTGTGGCTAAACCGACGGTTTTATCTTGGTGTTGATAGAGTGATTGAATGTTTTTTGCTTCTAAGATCATAATAGTCTCCTTAATACTTTATAAAGTGTGTTTAACGAATGCGATAGCGTTGTTGCACTAAGGCATATAGTGGCCGCCAAATAAAAATAATACAAAAGCCTACCAAAAGGCACATTAAAATAATGCCAGCGCTTTGAGCATGCATATCTCCATTGGCGGATTGATCGGCGATAAAGGCACCAAGGCCTTGGGTTTTTAGGGTGGTATTACCCCAGCTAATCCATTCTGCGGTAATATCAGCATTCCATGCACCACCGGCTGCACTAATAATGCCGGTAATTAAGGGGGCTAATACCGCGGGTAATAAAATGTTTTTCATATAGAGGTAAGGTTTTTGCCGATAGAGCGCCTGAACATCATGATAGGATTGCGGTATGACACTAATGCCAGCTATAACATTGACAAGGATATACCACATAGAACCAATCATAATTAAAAACACGCACCAGTGATCAAGGGAGCCTTTGCTGCTAATTAGTAAGATTGCCACGATTGGGTAGAGTATATCTGGTGGCAAGGCTGCCATCATTTGAATCCCTTTATTAAACAGCGGCAGTCTTTTGCTTTGTAGTCCTAAAAACATGCCAAGTGGCAGTGCAATTACGACTGAAAGTAAAATAGCCAGTGCAACGCGATAGCTTGTTAAGGCCATCATGAGGATAATTTTATCAAATGCCAAATGTGGCCAATAAATATAGAGCGCTCTAGTATAATAAAGAAGGCATACAATAAAAAAACCATACCATATGCTTTTACAAAATCGGCACAGCCAAGCTTGATTAAACCAGCTTTTTTGACAAAGCGTATAAAGTACTATGCTTATGCGTATAGCTTTTTCATAGAGGCTCAGCGCTATTTTTTTGCACTTTTTAGGCATTTTCATTAGGTGGTTTTGAGCACTGATTTGGTTTCTATTTGAGGTATGGGTATCTAGTTTAAAGTGCGAAACTGCTTGTAGTAATGGTGAGAAACACAAAATATCTAGCAATAAGACATTGGCGCATAATGCTACAATAGCCCACACAATAGCATGAATATTTTGCTGATCCAGTGCCACTTGAATATAGGATCCAATTCCAGGAAGCATAATAGTATGATGGGCAATAACAATCGATTCAGTTCCTACTAAGGCAAACCAAGCAGCAGATTGTGAAATCATCATATTATAAATAAGGTTTGGTAAGGCAAAGGGTAGGGCAATACGCGCAAAGTACAAGACTGGGTGCATATTGAAAATACGGCGCATATCTTGAAGTGATTCAGGGACAATAATTAAAGATTGATAAAAGCCCAAAGCCATATTCCATGCTTGCCCGGTGAAGGCGCCAATAATGGCAGCCCATTCTAAGCCCATACGATTATGTGGGTAAAGAGCCTGAAAAATACAAACACTTAGGGTCATAAACCCAAGGAGTGGTATTGATTCAAGAAAATTAATCACAGGTAATAATACTCGCCTAATGGCAAGGTTGTAAGCACAGCCACAGCCGACGATGATACTAAAAACAAGGGAAAGCAGCATGCCAATAATCAAACGCACCGTGCTTTCAAGGCTGTAATACCAAAGTTTATACAAACTCAGGGATAGTTTAGGGAGTTGATGCTGATAGGGCTGGTGCATGTCGTGTAATATTTTAATAAACAAGCAAAAGCCAATGGTGAGCATGAGCCACCAGCATTTTTGAATGATTTTTGGGTTGCTAATAAGACGCATAGGATTCTCCTGGTTAAAATGCAAATACCTTCATGGTTGTGCATATTAGGCACACCAATTGAGGGAACAGAATAAAAGGTATACGGATAAGTTGGCTATGCTACTTTATATAGAAAGTAGTATGGACTTATCCGATGCAACTAGGAGGGTTGAGTGCTTGCTTAAGGCAAGTAAATTGTTGGTATAGATCTAAGGAGCAATAAAGATAGCTATATGTATGCATCGTAGACTCCTTGTTTAGATTAATTCGGCGCCATTATATCCAGATAAAATATCTTGTCAAGGTTTTTTGGAGAAAGCGCAGTTGTGTTTTTTTGCCACAGGGTCTTATGATAATGTTGGTTGCTAGAAAAAAAGCAACTTACTGGCTAAAAGCACAATGGCAACTGGGGCAATAAAGCGGGTTGCATAGAGCCAGGCACGAAAAGCAAAATGGTTTACCTCAAGATTGAGCGCTTGAGCCATACGCGCTTTGGGGACGATCCAACTGGAAAATAGTGCAATCATCAGGCCACCAAGTGGCAGCATAATATTGGCAGTGAGATAGTCAATGCAGTCAAATAAGGTTTTGCCAAAAAGATGAAAGGACGCAAGGTAATTAAAAGAAAAAACCGTAGCTAGTGATGCAATAAATGTTGCTATAGCCACCCATATGGCAGCTTTTTTACGTGAGATATGGACAATTTCCTTTAAGCAAAACAAAATAGGTTCCATTAATGCAACCACTGAGGTAAACGCGGCAAAACTTAACATTAAAAAGAAAACAATAGCAAAAAAGGAGCCGTAAGGAAGGTGAGAAAAGCTTAGCGGAAGCACAATGAAAATAAGGCTAGGGCCCTGGGTGGGGGCAAGGTGATAAGCAAATAAAATTGGGAATATAAATAAACCAGCCAGGACCGCAATGGCAGTATCTAAAAGGCAGACAATAATACTGGTGCGGTAGATGGGAATATCACGCGTAAGATAGGCACCAAAAGTTACTAAAATACCAGAGGCAATACCGAGTGAAAAAAAAGTTTGTCCTAAGGCTTCAAGGACACTTTTAAAGGAAAAATCTTGATGTTGAGGAGAAAATAAAAACGATAGTGCACTTTTGATATCGCCATAGCTAAAGGCATAGACCATCAGTAAAACAAGTGCCGCAAAAAATAAGGGCAGTATCCATTTAATAAGTTTTTCTAGGCCCGCTTGGATATTTAATCTAAGTACCATTGCGCTTAGAAAAAGAACGATAAAACCACTTCCAAGCATGTGCCCGGGGCTTTGCATCATCTCACTAAAGAGATCCTGTAGTGCTTTTTTATCACTATGGGATACGACTCCATTAAGGGCAAAATAACTATATTGAAAGACCCAGCCTGTAACTACCGAATAAAAGGATAAGATGCAAAAAGCAGAACTAACGGTTAAAAGGCCCACCAGACCCCAGTAGCGACTGTGACCATTTTCTTGGGCTAAGGAACTAAAGGCACTAATAGGATTTTTTTGTGCTAATCTGCCAATAGAAACGCAGGCGATCATTAAGGGGGCGCCAAGTAAAATGATGGCGGCAAAATAGGTAAATAAAAACCATGCTCCACCATTTTCACCAAGTACATATGGAAAGCGCCAAATATTCCCAAGGCCAATTGCCGCTGCTGCTGCAGCAAGAATATAACTATAGGTTGAAGACCAGGCGTCGATGATGCGCTTAGGTTTTGATACGGAAGAAAGCTTAGCTGTAAGGGACATCGTAAAAAAAGTGAATATAAAAAGAGTATCATAGCGCAAAATTCTGTAATGATAAAAGGGTGTTAGGGCTTGATGTTAAGGTTTATATTGTTGTTCATAGCTTTGGGTGTAGTATGATGCAGGAATATTTTTATATGTTTTTTTGAAATAAGGTAGGTCTTCGTCTAAGGGATAAGTATATTTATTCCAAGCATCGGGTTCTTCTTTAAATATTGTGGCTGCTTGCCTGGCATCAATATTAATTCTGCCAA
This sequence comes from uncultured Gammaproteobacteria bacterium, assembly GCA_902563055.1. Taxonomy (GTDB): domain Bacteria; phylum Pseudomonadota; class Gammaproteobacteria; order Francisellales; family CACEW01; genus CACEW01. The sequence continues at coordinate 11,328 of CACEWE010000029.1, forward strand.
TATAATTTGCTTTTTCTGGCTGAATCAAAAACTTACTTTCAGGAAAGTATGTAATATTGTATTTGTTAAAGTCTAAAATAAATCTATAGTACTTTCCTCCTGGTATACTGACAAGAAAATGATGAACGTTTCCATTGCACAAGAATGATACGTCTTTACCTCCATTACTCCAATAAAACAGCTTTTTTTTATCTGCTACTATTATCTTTAAATGAGCAGAAAGATAGTCTTGTGATGTAAATAATAGGGCTTTATTCATTTTGTTAAAATGTTGGCCGCGACATACAGCAGAAAAAGCCATTAGCCCATCTGTTGTTTTATCTGGTATTTTATAGTCAGTCTTAAGCATATCAGAGGCGGGTATGCATCCGCTTAAATTTAGGGCAATCATGAGACAAGTAGCTAAGAAAAAACAGTTTTTAATCATAAGTATCGATCTGTATAATAAAATAATTCTAGATAGACTTGATATTCTTGTCAATATTTTTTTAATGAAAAGTTATACTCTTTCTTGGGGGCGATAAAGCAATAGAGCTATGAAGCAGCCCAAGTGCCTTGCTGGTGGAAGTAGGTTTAAATCCACTTGGTGGGGATTTTTCAAGGGGCTTATCCAGATCCATTGATATCTAAAGTCATGAAAGATCTATAGTGTCTGTGGCTTGATCTGTAGCTTCATCTGAGGCTTGATCTGTAGCTTCAATTTTAACTGGGTGATTCATCAATGTTTGAGGAGGGGGTGGTGTCACAGACCTTGAAAGATCTATTATTTCTGGACTTGAATGAGGATTTGAAACTTCTACAAGCTCTGTGTCCAAAGAAGAATTATTGTGCAGTACATCTTCTATTGTTTGCGCATTATGAGTTTCCCTTTTGTCTTCTATTTTTGGTTTGCAAGCTGAATATATGAATAGTATTTTTGCAAGTAAGGTAAAGCTTACAAGATTACCAAAATTTTGCTTCGCTTGTGTAAAACTAGAATCAGAATCAGAATCAGAATCGGGGAATTGGTGTTTTTTGTATAAACAACATTTATCTTCTTCTTTTAGGTTATGATAGGTTGTATTTATTTTTCTTATTATGATATTTGCTATTTCTATTTTATAGAAGCTTAAGTGCGCCATATTGCCTTCTATTATTTTTTTGATCCAATCGTTATAGGAGGCAGAGAGCGGATGTTCTAGATTGATTGGATAGGTAGCGGCAAAACTAGAGTCTTTTATTAACGCGCTTGCAATCTGTCTAAGGTCATTATTTTCAAGTGCTATTAATATATCAAGTATTTGCTCATCGCTGGGTTCCCCTCCTATGGGCATAGTGGAAGAGATAAGATAAAGCTGTGCCAAGGGCTTGTAATTTTCTATAAAACACCCCATGGCTGGATAACTTGAACTTGGTGGTTCAAGTTTTGTTGGTGTAAGTTCCCATATTTTTACAAGTTGTGAAGCAAAAATTTTAGCAAGCTCAGGGCTTTTTTGAAATAGACTATTAAAGTATGTAATGAAAGTTTTTGGCTCTGCTTCTTTTAGTAATGATTCTAGTGCCTGAGCTTGTGATATAGTCCTAGAAGCAGCAGAAGCAGCGCTGGGTAGGCTTGGTATTTCGGGTGACAAGATTGAGAGTAAAGCTTTTCGGTGATGCGGTATGATCTGTGTGCTTAAAACACTATTAATCTGTGAATATTTTTCTTGATCTGGGTTGAATTTTAGTAATAGAGTTTCAAATATCCCATGTTGTGTATCGTTTAAAGATGAAGTAAGAGCTAGGAGCTTGGTATAGTTTTCATTACTTAGATTTTTGAGTAAATCACTTTGAGGTTTTTCTATTTGTTCTTTCATCCATGCAGGTGTTATCAAATGCCATAATTGTTTTTCAATTGGTGTTATATTGGCATGATTTTCAATAGCATCAAAAAGTTCTTTACTCTGTTGAGCATGGAGAAGCGGATCTGTTTCCTCTAAAAGAAGCGTTAAAATAGGATCCCATTTACTGTCTTTAAGGTTTTGATTTAAAAATAGTTTTAATGCTTTATCTTGCGTTGGTTTTAACCGCGCCATAAATTGGTCTTCTTCTAGAAATGACAGTAAACTTTTATCTAATAGTTCTATATACTCCGAGAAAGGAGCAAGTTTTGAGATGCAGTTTAGTAAAGTATGACAGTATGTTTCGTTTTCTAGCCAAGTACATATGAATGCAATAAGTTTTTCTTCGACTTTAATTTTTTCGTTGACTTCAGTGCTTGTGCTTTCTGGGGTTGTGAAAATGCATGGATTCTGAATAAATGAAAGGAATAATTTATGTAGTTCATTCAGGAGTGCAAAAAAACTGTCTTGATTATCTTTCTCAAAGCAGCTTAATATATCATTTTTTTCACATAGATCTGTTAGGGTTGCTATATCAGAATCTTCTGGAATGTTCTTTTTAGGGGTGCTTAGATAATTTGTGGGGGCATTATGCATGCTTGTGTAAGTGATGAACTGTATGATGGTTTTTGTATTTTCTTCTGTCCAGCTTAGGGTGTCGGCATAGTTATCTGGTATTTTTAGGAAATTTTGCGGCTTATCCGCCCATGCTTTTAGTATTTTTTTTGTCCATATTAGGCCTAATGCCTCATTACTAAATTTTGGAAGGTTTGAGCTAAATCGCGATGCACTAGCTGATGCGCTAGCTGATGCACTAGCTGATGCGCTACTTGATGCAGATGTTGCTGTCTCTTTGAACGAACCTTCGAACATGTCTTCTAATTCAATTCCTTGGCTTTCAAATATTTTGTTCCATATTTTCTCTATTTTCTCTATTTCTGTAATTTCGTAATCTTTAAGAAGATGATCAAGATTTTCTAAAATTTTTATTGGTTCGTGTTGATGTAAAGGCAAATTAAAGTTTTCCAGGTAATTTAAAAGAATAGGAATTTGCGCATCAGTCATTTCGATCTTTCTCAACCATCGATATGCTTTGTTTGAATTTTCAGATAAGAGCGCAATACTAACCAATGCTTCTTCTTGTTCTTTTGATTTACTTAAAGGTATAAAGTAGTCCCAAAACATATCTCCTAATTTTTGAGCGGCTTTAAGTAAAATTCCTATAAAATAATCACTAAATTCATCAAACTTTTCAAAAGTTAAAGCTAGTAATGCTAAAAAAATTCCTTTGTGATAACCATCTCTATAATGCATGGAATATACGGCAGCAAAAAGAGCGTCTTGATCTAATCTACGACTTATTTCAGACAGTAATCTGTTATAGAATCTTTGAAATTCTTTATTTTCATCAGTAGTGAGAACTTGTCCTATATGGTCTTTCATTTGTTTTTTTTCACTATAACTGCATACTTTGATGTCCTCTTCATCAAGAGCGGTTAATGCTTCAATGGGGGTGGTTATTGTGTCATTGTTAATATAGTATCCGCTTGTGAAGTAATCAAATCCTTGGAATCTACATGCGGTATGTATGTAGCTAAGATAATCACAAGTATTTATGGCATCGATGGATTCTTTTCTTTCGGGATAGAAATGAACAGTTGGCTTCTTTTTTGGTTTTGGTTCACTTTCAATGAAATGGCATCCAATGTTTCTTGGATCACTCAGAAAAGCAAGAGGGTGTATGATTTTTTTACCTGAATCTTCTATTACGCCGCTTGTAAATTGTAGTTTTTGGCGGGCAAATGGTTTTTTTCTTCTTGGTGTGTCATTTTGCTCAAGTGTTCTTTTTAAAGTGTTTAAGTTTCTTAGCTCATGACTCAATTTTTGTATTTTAGCTGAAGGCTTATTTTTTGTATTCCAACTTCTTTCAATTCTTTGAACTATTTTATTTGGATTATTTAAGTCAGGGAAATCTGATTTTTTTTCGTTGAAAATTGTTAAAACACGAGCTCTGAGTTGGCATAGTATGGTGCTGTAAAACTGAATGGCTTTGGTTTGATGGGGATCTTTTGGACTTAAGTGCTCTCTTAAAGCATAAGCGCCTTGCCATAAATAATATATGTCAACGTCATAGTATTCTTGGGGAATATCTTTTATTCCATACCTCATATGAAAGATGGTTTCAAAAATAGTTACATCCTTTTTCGTCGCCGCTCGATTTATACTATTGCTATACACCAAACGTTTTTGGTTGGTAGATGGGAAGTTTGTCTCGAAGGTGCGGACGCAAAGTTCTCTTATTTTTTCTGCTTTTTCCTCATTCGAAGGCGTTTTTGTCAAAATTGCATCTCTACCTTTAAGGATCTCTTCTTCAAGACGTTTTTCTATGTGATTTTGAATAAATGGTTTTAATTCTTTTTCTGGTATTTCTCTGTTGTTGTCGAAATCCATATGGGTCTTTGAATGGTTGGTTCTTTTTATTGTACGCATAATGTTATGTTTGTCAATATTTTTAATTCATAAATATTTGTGTTTATTTTTTTGTATAAAATTCATGATTGGACTATAATATTGAAATGATCATTTATCGCTCATTTTTAGTATAATCTGTATTGGTGTTCATCCCAAGATCCCTTTTATCAATGGTAAACACTTTATAAACATTTCAAGAGGGTATTGCCCTTATGACAGTCAAGTTTCAGGTTTTATGTTTAGAATTTTACTTTTTGGTACTTTTTGCTATCAACACGCTTAAGATTAAGAAAAATTAGATTATTTCTTGCTACCGCTGTAGGGTTTATGTGCCACAAAATGTTTGGTATACCCTCTCTGTTGCACTGGGTGGTTTTTGATATAAGGCCGGTCTTTTTTTGATTTCATAGGGTTTTTGTACTTCGTCCAAGAGGCCAAGGAGTGGCTTTTCATCGCCATTACAAGATGCTTCTAATGCTTTTTCTACAATATGGTTGCGGGGGATGACTTGAGGGTTGCAAGCTTGCATGGATTTTGAAGCACTTTCTAAGGATTGTGTATTTTTTTGTAATCTTGATCTCCATTGCTCATGCCATTGCTTACATTCTCTTGTATTGTAAGGGGCAGTTTGAGCTTGATTTAAAGGATCTAAATCTAAAAAGGTATTGTTATAGTCTGCATTGTTTTTTTGCATCCAACGAAGCAGATCTTTAATGAGGGATGCATCTTGCGGATCCTCATTGTCTAAGCCAATCTTAGCGCGCATCATCGCTAGGTATTTTTTTCGGTACATACTTGGGTATGCTTCAATGGTTGCTTGCGCGCATTCTACAGCTTTTTCTTGCTTGGTATTCATGAGTGGTAGAAGCGTTTCAGCCAGTCTGGCAAGGTTCCACTGCCCAATATTAGCCTGGTTTTGGTAGGCATAGCGTCCTGCGTGATCAATAGAGCTAAAGACTGTATCAGGGTGATAATGATCCATAAACGCACAAGGTCCAAAGTCCAAGCTTTCTCCAGATAGAAATACATTGTCGGTATTTTGTACCCCGTGAATAAATCCAACCCGCATCCACTGGACAATCAAATCTATTTGAGATTCCATAACGGCTTTAAGTAATGCAATGGCCTTATTTTCAGCATCAATAAGATGTGGGTAATGACGCCTGATAGTGTAATTTAATAAAGCCTCCAATGGCTTTGTATTGTTTTGCGTTGCTGCATATTCAAATGTGCCTATTCGAAGATGTGAGCTGGCAACGCGGCTAAGGATAGCACCAGGGAGGGCAACTTCGCGTTGCACAAAACTGCCTGTTTTAGCAACTGCAAGGCTGCGTGATGTGGGAATGCCTAAGTGATGCATGGCTTCTGAAATAATGTATTCGCGAAGCATTGGGGCTAATGCTGCACGCCCATCTCCTTGTCTGGAGTAGGGGGTGGGGCCTGAGCCTTTAAACTGGATATCATATTTTTTGTTATGGGGGCTGGTGTGCTCGCCCCACACTATCGCGCGGCCATCTCCAAGCATCGTGAAGTGGCCAAATTGATGGCCTGCGTAGGCTTGTGCAAAATATCTGGTGTTTTTTAACAAGGAGTTTCCGCTAAATAATGCAGCCATTTCTTTGGGGCTTGCGCTTGAAAAGTCTAGTCCTAGTTCTTGTGCTAATGCATCGTTAAACAAGACCATTTCTGGTGATGGAACAGGCTTTGGCTCAAGGTGGCTGTAAAAGCAATCAGGTAGCTCAAGGTAAGTGTTATCAAATTTAAATCCATAATTTTCAGCCATCGCTTTCGTCCTTGTGCGTTTATCGTTCTGTGCGAAAAAAGTTTGTAATGCAAGAAATTGTAAGGGTTAATTGTAGTAGCATTGCGAGCATTGTCCATGGATTTCAGTATTGGTGTGGGTGATGTGAAATTGTTGAGAAGTCAGATCCAGGGGAATGTGGTTTGTAAAACTTTGCATATTGATTTCCTCGGTTTTTTGGCATTGATCACAGATGAAAATGCAGAAGTTTTGATGAGAGGGGTGATGGGCGCAAGCAATATAGGCATGAAGGCTTTCTACTTTATGGATAAAGCCATGTTTATGCCAAAAATCAATTGCCCTGTATACAGTTGGTGGATTGACTTTTTTAGATTGCATCAAGAGTGCTTTGATAATTTGATAAGCGCCCATTGGCTTTTCACTTTGTAAAAGTACGGACAAAACCCGCTCTCTAGGCTTGGTATAGCGATATTTTTTATCTTCACAGAATTTTTTTGCATTATTTAACAATTTGATTTTACTCATAATTTTCTCCGTTAAATAGGGTGTTGAACCGGTGCTTTGAAAATAAATTGACTTTCAAAATTGCAAACTGATATAATGTAACACTTTTTAAAGCCAGTAACAACAAAGGGGATGATACATGAAACGCTTACCAACTACGATACTTTCTGGATTTCTAGGCTCTGGGAAAACGACTCTATTAAATCGGATTTTAAACAATAAGGACAATTTGAAGATTGCTGTTATTGTGAACGACATGAGCGAAGTAAACATAGACGCAGAATTTATTAAAAATAGCCAAAATCATTTATCTACCACACAAGAGAAGATGGTGGAATTAAGCAATGGTTGCATTTGTTGTACTTTGCGAGAAGATTTGCTTGAGGAAGTTAAAAAGCTGGCTGCGGAGGGTAAATATGACTATTTAGTGATTGAAAGTACCGGTATCTCTGAGCCATTGCCCGTTGCGACAACCTTTGAGTTTCGTGATGAAGATGGTGAAAGCTTGGCTGATGTTGCCTTTATCGATAATATGATTACGGTTGTTGATGCGGTGAACTTTTTATCGAACTACAGTTCTACACAATATTTAAAAAATACGTCCGAGAGTCTTGGCGATGATGATGAGAGAGCCATTATTGATTTGATGGTAGAGCAAATAGAATTTGCCAGTACTATTGTTTTAAATAAAGTTTCAGACTGTGCCCCACAGGACTTGGCAACCATTAAGTCGGTTATTAAGGGTTTAAATACTGATGCTGAGCTTGTAGAGGCAGATTATAGTAATGTTGCTATGGATAAAGTAATTAATACACGGCTTTTTGATTTGGAAAAAGCGCAAAAACATCCTTTGTGGAGTAAAGAATTATATGATTTTAAAAACCACACTCCAGAAACAGATGAGTTTGGCATTACTTCTTTTGTCTATAGAGCAAAATTACCGTTTTATCCTGAAAAATTCATGCGTTTTATCAACGAAGTAGAATGGCCAGGGATTATTCGCGCTAAAGGCTTTTTTTGGTTATCTACAAGACCGGATTATATTGGCGAAGTTTCACAAGCCGGTAGTTTAATTAGGCATCAAGGTATTGGTGTTTGGTGGTGTGCTGTAGATAAAAACCAATGGCCACAGGGCGATGAGTTTCAGGCGGTTTTAAGTAAGCACTGGGACCAAAAAAGTGGTGATAGGCGTCAAGAAATTGTTTTTATTGGTTTGAAAGATCAAATCGATCAGGAAGCAATTTGTGCTGGTTTAGACCAGTGTCTAGTGCATGATTATTGGGATGATCCGCTTGGATACCAGTGTGTAAGTGATCCATTCCCGAATTGGTTTAAAGAACAGGTAGAAGCTGAGTCGGCTTAAACCTGAATATTTTTCTGTGCACTTGCTGTTTAAGTGGCGACAAAGCAGGCAATGGGGTATAATCCCTAAGATTTTATTTTGGAATAGCGTATGTCGTTTCCTTTTGTTCATCTGCAAGTGCACTCTGGTTACTCCATTATTGATGGCAAGGAAGAGCCGGATGCGCTCTTTGCCAAAGCCAAAGAATATCAGATGCCGGCACTTGGAATCTGTGATCTCTCTAATGTATTTGCAGCGGTAAAAACCTTTAAGGCAGCACAAAAGCATCAAGTGAAACCGATTTTTGGAGCTGATGTATACGTTGATTTTCAAGATGAGCCTCCCAAAATTATTAGCCTGCTTTGTGAAAATGAAACTGGATTTTTGCGCCTAAGAGAGCTGCTCTCAGATGCTTATTTGGCTAAAGCACGCAATGAAGATCAGCAGCCAATTATTTCCCATACTGCGCTCACTAAAGAGGCTTTAGAAGGTTTGGTGGTGGTGTTGGGGTATGAGAGTTTTCTGGCTGATTTACTTTTACAAGATAAAAGTGAGGTGGTGGCCCAAAGGCTCACTTTTTTACAAGATCTTCTAGGTGAAGATGCGCTATATCTGGCTATTTCACGTATCGGCAACAGTCAAGAGGCGGAGCTTGAAGAACATTTTTTATCCTTAGCTATTGCAAAAGAGCTGCCGGTTATAGCCTCACAAAAGGTCTGTTTTTTAGAGCCTGATGCATTTATGGCACATGAAGTGAGAACCTGTATTTTCCATGGTGATACCTTAGAAGATCCGCATCGTAAAAAACGCTACACTGAAAAGCAATATTTTGCTGACACGCCAAGTATGCAGGCCTGTTATAAAGACCTGCCTCAGGTGTTAGAAAATACCTATTACTTATCCCAGCGTCTGAATGTTCGGATTCCTTTAGGAGATGTATTTTTACCTGATTTTCCAACGCCGGATCAAATGCCGATTGATCAATATCTTTCTCAGGTTGCACAGCAGGGATTGGAAAAACGCTATCAGGGGATGGGCGAATTAACAAGTGAACAAAAACAAACCTATCAAGCACGTTTGGACCGGGAATTAGAAGTTATTAACAAAATGGGTTTTGCTGGATACTTTTTAATTGTTGCCGACTTTATACACTGGAGTAAAGAAAACGGTGTTCCGGTGGGGCCGGGACGGGGTTCTGGTGCTGGGTCTTTGGTTGCCTATGCATTACTTATCACCGATTTAGATCCTTTGCCTTATGATTTGCTTTTTGAGCGTTTTTTAAATCCTGAGCGGGTATCCATGCCGGATTTTGATATAGATTTTTGTATCGAGGGCCGTGATCGGGTTATCGATTATGTGGCTGAGCGTTATGGTCGTTTGGCGGTATCGCAAATTGTAACTTTTGGAACCATGGCCGCAAAAGCAGTGGTGAGAGATGTGGGTCGGGTATTGGGTTTTTCTTATGGTTTTGTAGACCGTATTGCCAAGATGATTCCCATGGACTTAGGCATGACTTTAGCGCAGGCTTTAAAAGATGAGCCGCAGCTTAAAGATTGGTACGACAATGATGAGCCGGTTAAAGCTATCATTGATAT
>CACEWE010000030.1 GCA_902563055.1 uncultured Gammaproteobacteria bacterium
TAACGGACTAAAAACCCTTACGCGCTTTTAATCTTTTTATGGCCCTTTACTATAAACCAGCATGGTGCAATCATGAGCAAGAGGCCAAGGGCAAACAGTGCTTCAAAATACAGGGATGATCCAACGTTAATAGAGCTTGGTGGAATAAAGCCCACTACTAAAGTCATAAGGGTTCCAATAATGCCAAGTAGCGCTATACATTGCGCACATTTCTTATGTTTTAAAATCGTAAATTCTTTGCTGCTTTTAGTAAAGAGCAGTAGGGCGCTGATAAATAGTATAAGATACATCAGTACATAGATTTGAGTGCTTAAATCCAGTAAAAACCATACGGCGCCATTTAAAGACGGTAAAAGGAAAAACACACTACACAGCACCGAAACAATGATCGCCTGAAGGATAAGCATTTTTTGTGGTACCTGGTGTTTATTATGCTGGGATAAGTGATGAATGAGCGGTGCATGCTTGGCTGCTTGGGCAAGGGAATTAGCAGGAGAGATAAGCCAATTAACCATGGCGCCTAAACTGCCAAGAAGTAACATTATTCCCATTGTTTTCAATAAAAAACTTAAGTGAAAGGCGCCAAAAAGCGTATCAAAAGTGGCAATGGTTCCCGTTACTAAAACTATTTTTTGATGTGGAATAATCAAGGCTACCAATAAGGAACCAAGACCCATAGTAAGGGCAATAAGCACAATAGCGAGCAACATGGCTTTTGGAAAAATAGTACTGGCATTTTTTATTTTGGGAATATGGACACAGGCCAGTTCCATTCCTAAAAAAGCAGTGATAATAGCGGTTAAGCTCGAGAGGTTTTGATGGTGCTTGGCATGGGGTAAAATGGTTTCTGGACCAAGACTAATGGCATGGCTATAACCTAAGCCTAGCCATAATAAAGCCAAACTAATGATCATCACCATCGGTATTATCATCCCCATAAAAGTACCAATGCTGGCAATTTTAGCAGAGTGTTCTAGGCCCTTAAGATTAACAAATGTCATGATCCAAAAAATACTCATACTCATAAGCACCAAATACCAAGCTTGATGGGCCACGCTTGGCCAAAATAAATACGCAATGGTGCCCGCTAGGGTGCTTAGAAGGGTGGGAAAATAAACTAAGGTGTTAATCCACTGCAAATAGGCACAAAGGGTGCCTGCTTGTGCCCCTAATGCTTTTTTAGTCCATAAATATACCCCGGCTTGATCAGGGTATTGTTTGGAAAGCTCTGCTGAAATAAAAGCGGTAGGGAGCAAAAAAAGCAGCATCGCCAGTGGGAAGAAAAATAGTAAAGATGGACCAAAAAGCGCTATATTAGGCAGGTTTCCTACCCCATCTACGGCGCCAGTAATCATCATCGCTAAGGCAAATATACTAATGTTTTTTTTATGGTTCATGCTGTATTCCTTGTGTATTAAAAGCAGCGTATGCTAAAAAGAAATTGCATTATAACCTGGATTGATGTTATAGTAAAATTCATTAAACTAATAAAGTGATCAAAAAAATTGATATTATTAGATAAACAACTTGAAGCTTTTATACAGGTTGCCGGATGTGGTTCGGTTCATGGCGCCGCAAAACAATTGTATATCACCCAAACTGCGCTTACGATGCGGATTAAAATGCTAGAGCAAAAGCTTGGCAGTGCCTTATTTGTTCGGGCTCGTTCAGGGATGCGTTTAACCCCAGAGGGAGAATCCTTATTGCATTATGCGAAGCTTATCAAGCAGATGGAAGGGGAGTGTTTGGCACAAATAAAAGGCACAGACCCACACACCCTTATTCCAATTGCCATTAGCGCGCCAAGTAGCATGATGCATAGCAGTATTATGGCTGCGTTTTTAAGTGTTGCAGCAAAGTATCCATATTTGCGGTTACGCTTTGAGGTGGATGATAGCAGCCAACAAGCGAGTTTATTGCAAACAGGCAAGGTGGATTTTGCGGTATTGGCGCCGGAGCATATCAGTGCCGATATGCAGCAGAAAATGCTCAAGCCACAGCAGTATTATTTGGCTATTTCAAAAAAATGGGCACACCGAGAGGTAGAAGATATTATCGAAAATGAATCTATTATTGATTTTAATCCTCAAGATGCCATGAGTTTTGAATATTTAAAGCAACTGGGGTTGTTTGATAAAGCACAAAAACAGCGTCACTTTGTTAACGATATTCAATTATTACAAGAGTCCATAGGCTGTGGTTTAGCTTATAGCGTATTACCTTCGTGTTTTTTTAGTGCCAATGCCCACCCAGAAGTGGTATTGCTTGATCAGCTTCCTGCCTTAGAGCAAAACATGGCGCTGTGTTGGTATTGGCGCAGTGAGATGCCGGATTATTTTAAGACTTTGCTAAGCATGGATTTATAGATAATTGAAATTTGTACATACTGTCATTTTTATTAATTTTTCATACTTAAAGGTGGCTTAAGTGAAAGGTGGGGTTTAGGTAAAATTTGCTGCAGTTTAAGGCATATTGTGATTTGTGCTTAACGATTTAGATATAGTGGTAAGCCGAGCAATAACCATACTAATATCCGGAATGCTTCCGATAGTAGTCATATCCCTTACTAATTCAAGAATGGATTCTAATGGCTTTTCTTGCTCGACGCGGGAAAATACAAGCGGGCTTGTACTACGATGTACATCGATATAGTCATTGTCAGTAATGCATTTTTCATGGTCAAACACATTTTTCCTAGACAGCAAATGCCACATAATGATAGCTAGGGAAAATATATCATGTTCAGTCGCTACAATTGTATTAGCGTATCTATGGGCAAATTTGCAGGTTCCAACATAGAGTTTAAGTTCACTGACACTTTCACCGACTATACCACTATTATCAAAATCGGTAAGGATGGGTTTATTATCAAGTAATAGTATATTGTTCCAACTTAGATCGCGATGGACAAGACTCTGATCATGTAAATGTGCTAGTCCTGAACAAATTCCCATGATTAAAGAAAAGGATGTAGAGTGAACTCCTTTATTGTTGGAAGAAAAAATATACTGTTTTAAATTCATGGTTGCTATTGTTGGCAAGAAGGAGGCTAAGGTATGTTTTCTGGTAATAAGTTTTACTTCAGTAGGAGGTAGAAGATCTATAATGTTAGGATGCTGGTGATTCATAAGCCATTGTTTTGTTCGATTTAATTGTTTTATATTTGAGTCAAGATATAGAATTTTTTTTGCTAGCCGTAGTGCTACTTTTCTGGCTTTGTGAGAATAAACCACCAAATCGAGGCAGTTTTTATGTTTTTCGTCAAAAAGAAGGATTGTATTATTTCCTGACTTAAGTTCACACGTAAAGACAGAGTTAAAGGTACCGGATCCAATTTTTTTTCCGATATCAATAGCTGCAGAGATTTTTTTTAATGATTGTCGAAAATCATTTAATGTGAAATGTTCCCAATAATTTTTGCTTTCCAAAGGCATTTTATCGTTTGAAACAAAAGACTTTACATCTACAGAACCTATAGGGCATTTTAAGTTACCGTTTAACCAGTCTTGAAAAGGAGCATCAAGCACTTTAGCAAGTATGCTAACTTCTACTACAGAACCGCTAACTTCTACTACAGAACCTATAAGGCATTTTAAGTTACCGTTTAACCAGTCTTGAAAAGGAGCATCAAGCTCTTTAGCAAGTATGCTAACTTCTACGATAAAAAATATAAATTTTAAGTTTTTTTCTTTAAATCTTGGGGGGAATATAGGTTTACTAAACCAATTGCAATAATGAATTAATTTGTATAATCCATTTATTACAGGTTCTCGATTCATTGCAATCATCGATCTTAATTGGGGCATAAGCTTTTCGAGAAACAAATCGATCCATTCATTAAAACCTTTATGCATAGTTTGATCTTGAGTGTCTATAGAGTTGTATAACATATCCATTTGTTTCACTGGTATAAGAAGTTTTGGTAAGGTGGCACAAAATACACGATCCTCTGTTTCTCCAAGATATGCTAAAAATTCTAATGGCTTATCAAGGGCGATGGTTTGATTAGAATGAAAGCGCTCTTTTTCTTCAGGAATTTTGAATGCTTGATCTTGCAATATATATTCGTAATATACTCTTTTTATATGATTTGGATTTGGAGAAAAATTGGATAAATTAACAAATTCCCAATCCATCCCAAGAGGTTGAGCATTGTTACGAGGTTTTTTATTAGTATAATGAGTTTCAGCATCGCAACCAGGTCGTTTAGATTGCACTATTAGTTCCTTTTTGATCTGTAGGGGAAAATTAAATCTACTGTCTAAGTAACACAAAATTATATAGATGTGGTGACTGTTTGTCAAGTTTATTTGCGGCTCTAGTTTCAGAATTATAATTAATTTATGTTTTATTTATCATTTTATTTTGAATCTATCTTCATTGTATGCGGAAAATAGTGACGCTGGTGTTCTTTGTGCGCTTCTATAAAGTATTAGTGCCATCACCTAATTAGTATGAGTATGTATTCTCCTTGGCTTGCTTATTTTTTAGTAGCAGTACCTTTGGATATTTTTCTATGGGCTATTGCGCCACAAACGTACCCAAGCCACAGTAACAGTAGCATTAGGCTTAGAGGTATAAAACCATATTGACTAAAAAGGGTGGGCTGAGATTGAAAATGAACCCTGCCTTGTAAAACTGTAGCTTGCTGGGCAGGGGCTTGTTTGATAATTTCGCCATAGGGATTAATAATTGCGGTAATGCCGCTATTGGTGGCATTAAGTATCGGTCGGTGCAATTCCAAAGCACGTAATTGTGCCATTTGCATATGCTGATCTAAGCCTATAGAACTGCCAAACCAATTATCATCACTGATAATAACAATAAGCTGTGCATTTTGTAGATTTTTTTGCATAAAGTGGGCAAAGGCTGATTCATAACAAATAAAAACGGCAATAGGGTGATGCTCCATCGTTATAAGTTTTTGCTTACTAGGCCCCTGTTGAAAACTTGAGCTTGGTAGGGCAAGCTTGGCCAGTGCTGGACCAATGAGAGACTCAAAAGGTATATATTCACCAAACATCACCAGCTTTTGTTTAAGATAGTCGCCTTTAGCGTTTCCTTGGGCCTGTGCGCCATTATAAAATTGAGAGCCATGATCTATGGGTAAGCCCACAATGAGACCTGCATTTTCTTGCTTAGCCAAATTATCAAGTTGATGAAGGATTGGCATTACCTGTGACTTAGGATAGCTGATGGTGTTTTCTGGCCATACCACTAAAGTGTTTTTCCAGTGGTCTCTTGAGAGCTTAAGATAATGTTCCAAGGTATTTTGAATTTGCTCAGGCTGCCATTTTATGTTTTCAGCAATATTTCCTTGAATGAGCGCCACTTTTTGTGCTTTGCCTTTGAGTGTGGCGTTTTGATGATGCGAGGCTAAAAGACTATTTGAAATGAGAATAATACCAAGACCAAGTAAGATGTAAAGTTTGGTTTTGAAAGAATTTTTTTCAAGCAGAACTAAAAGCATGGCTGCTATGATGGCAAGTATAAAGCTTGCGCCATAGACAGAAAAAACAGGAATAAAACCTTTTAAATACACAAATGCACCAGAGGAGCCCAGTAATAACCATGGAAAACCACCAAAAATCCAACTACGCAAAAGCTCCACCCCAAGCCATAAGCTCGGGTAGAGGAGTATGAGGTGCCCAGTTTTAGGCGTAGTTACACATTTTTTACAAGCATAGGCAAACAAGGCTGGAAATAATGCAAGTATGGCAACAAAGACCGCAGTAATGAGCCCTGAAAAGAAAACTGGAATGCCACCATATTGGTGAATACTAATGGCTACCCACCATGTTCCAAATCCAAAGACAGTGGCCCCAAAAAAGAAACCGCGCTTAAAGCACTCCTTGGCATCTTTGGCTTTGCCGATACATAGAAACAAGATGCTTACAGAAACAATAGCGCACCAAGCATGGTTAAAAGGCGCAAAACTAAGTACATAGAGTAGGCCGCCCAAAATAACAAGCGGCAGCCAATAGTGCTTTTTAAGATGGATTTTGATCGGGCTTAGCTGTATCTTCATGTTTAGGTTTAAGGTGTAAGTGGACATACTCAATGCGACGACCATCGCATTTTTCGATGCTAAAGTCAAAGTCTTGGATAGAAACTTTTGAGCCTTGTGGCGGAATAGACCCGCACTCAAGCATTATCAACCCTCCAATAGTATCAATATTTTCATGTGAAAAATTGCTATGAAAGGTTTCATTAAAAAGCTCGATTTCCAAAAGGGCATTTATGCGATAATTGTTTTCATCAATTTTTTCTATCATCGGTGCTTCTTCAACATCAAATTCATCTTCAATTTCACCAACAATTTCTTCTAAGACATCTTCAATGGTTACCACTCCTGCAACTGAACCATATTCATCCACTACCACAGCAAGATGATTATGGTTGGAGCGAAATTGTTTTAATAGACTATCTAGACGTTTACTCTCAGGCACAAAAAAAGCTTTGCGCAGGATATTTTTTTGCAGCGGTTTTTGTAGGAAATCTTTTTCATGCATATGCTTGATGAGATCTTTAGCTAGGAGTATGCCTATAACATCATCCTTGTCTTCGCCAATAACTGGAAAGCGAGAATGCGCTGACTCCACTATGGTTGGCAGAAATTGTTCCGGGGTTTGCTCGGCAGAGATAAAAATCATTTGAGAGCGAGGAATCATAATATCATCCACACACATATCAGAAATATTTAATACACCATGAAGCATCAAGAGCGCATCATGGTCAATAATATCGACCTTGCACATATGATTAAGCATACTTAACAGTTCTGTTTTATTGCTTGGCTGGTTATGGAAGTGGCTGGAGAGGCGCTCGATAAAGGATTTGGGCTCTGAGCTTGTATGTTCGCTTTCTTGCTTCATGTGTGATGCTCCTCGTAGGGGTTTGCAAAACCTAGTTGATGTAAAAGCTTGATTTCTAATGTTTCCATTGCCTGTGCCTGCGCGTCATCTTGATGGTCATAGCCAAGTAGATGCAGTAAACTGTGGGTAAGCATATGGGCAAGATGGCTTTGAAAGGTTTTTGCTTGTGCTTTAGCTTCCTCTTCAACCACATCAGTGCAAATAATCACATCGCCTAGGGTTTCTTTTACCATGCCACAAGGAGGCTCAAAAGGAAAAGATAGCACATTGGTAGGGCCTTCTTTATCGCGGTATTGTCTATTAAGCGCGGTCATTTCTGCTTGATCAATAAATACAATTGCTGCACCAATATGAATGTCTAGTGCTTTGAGTACGGTTTGTGCCCAAGCGGTAATTTGCGCATCACTGGGCATTGCTTCATGGCTAGAGACATGTTCGATATAAATATCACATGTTGCATTAGTTGTCATGTTCATGTTTCTCGTAAGCTTCAATAACCTTTTGAATTAAGGGATGGCGCACCACATCTTGGCTATCAAAAAAAGTAAAGCTAATGCCATTTTGCGCGCCACTTAAAACATTAATCACATGACGCAGTCCTGAGCGATCGTTACGCGGTAAATCGACCTGGGTAATATCGCCAGTAATCACTGCCTTGGAATTAAAGCCAAGCCTGGTTAAGAACATTTTCATTTGATCGCGGGTGGTGTTTTGTCCTTCATCAAGAATAATAAAAGAATCGTTCAAACTTCTACCGCGCATATACGCAAGTGGTGCAATTTCAATAATATTACGTTCTATGAGTTTTAAAACCGTTTCTACACCCATTAATTCGTATAAGGCATCATAAATAGGGCGCAGGTATGGATCTACTTTTTGTGATAGATCACCTGGTAAAAACCCCAAGCTTTCTCCCGCTTCAACCGCAGGGCGAACGAGAATAATGCGTTGTACTTGTTTTTGTTCAAAGGCAGCAACTGCACAGGCAACGGCCAAAAAGGTTTTACCGGTTCCAGCAGGCCCAATACCAAAACTAATGTCATTGTCTAAAATACGCTTTACATAGCGTCTTTGGTTGGCGCCTCGAGGATTAATAGATTGTTTGGAAAGCTCAAGGACAATACCATCTTTATCCTTTTTTTCCTTTTGCTTAGATTTTTTTGTGGTAATGGCTTCTTGAATAAACTGGTTGAGTTCAATTCTACTAGGTGTTTTTTCTTTGGTGGCATCATAAAGCTTAACAATAATATTTTGTGCTTGCTCAATCGAGTCTTCAGGGCCAATAATTTTAAAGTTATGACCGCGGTTGCCTACCTCTACCGCTAAGTGTCTTTCAATAATATGGATATTTTCATTTAATTCACCACACAATGCTTGCAATCGTTGGTTGTCGGCAGGGTCTAGAGTAAAAGTTTTATTTTTCAATGTAGCGCATCCTTATAGATCATGGTTTTATTAGCCTTGTATGAAAGAGAAAATCATGCTTCCATAACCTTTGCATCATATCCAGCGCACATTAAAAAATCAAGGATACATTCTGCTTTGAGCATGTTGAAGCCATGTTTGATCGTTGTAATTGTATCTATAATAAGCCGAGCTTTGCTACATGGAAGAGACGAAAAGCTGTTTTAATTGAGTTAGGAATTTTTTATCGATACTGCTGGCCTTCCCTGGGCTATCGGTAATTTTAGCAACAGGCTTGTGGTTAACGGCCACCAGTTTAACTACTATATCAAGCGGCGTGTAACCAAGGTTGTTTGTTAAATGGGTGCCGATTCCAAATACGGACTTGGCTTGACCATGAATAAAAGTGAGTATGTCTAAAGACTTTTTAATATCAAGGCCATCAGAATATACAAAGGTTTTCTTGCGAGCATCAATATTAAGATTTTGATAATGACGCAGCATTCTTTTGCTCCAAGTAATAGGGTCTCCTGAGTCTTGGCGAACTCCAGTGTATTCCTTACTTAAGCTTTCGTTAAAGTCATAACAAAATTGTTTGGTATTTACAACATCTGTTAGTGCAGTAGAATCTGACCCAGGATACAGGTTAAGCCATTGCTCAAAAGCATAGACTTGAAATTTTGATAACTTGGGGGCAAGTACTTGATGGGCTTGGAGATATTCATGGGCCATGGTGCCTATAGGCTCAAGGTCTAAGAGTTTTGCTAAATAGACATTACTGGTTCCAAGTAGTTGTTCGGGAAGATAGTGATGAAGTTGCTCAATAACATATTTTTGCCATTGCATAGAAAAACGTCTTCTCGTTCCAAATTCAGCCAATTTAAAAGAGTCTTTTAAAGGATGGTCGAGTATAAGTTGAATATTCTTATTTAAGCGTCGCTGGCCTTCCCGGGTTTCCATATGCTCAAGATTGGCTTCATAGTAAGCTTGATTCACTATGGATAAAAGCGGGACTTCAAACAAAATGGTCTCTAGCCATGGTCCCTTTATGTCAATGGTATGTTTTTCTTGATCGATAAATATATAATCGCTGTTAAACTTGAAGCGTTCGAGATAGTCTAGGTAGGTGTCCTTGAAGTAGGGCAGTTGGCTTAAATATTTTTTTTCAGCAGTTTGCAGCTCCAGTTCGCTGAGCTCTCTTAAGTATTGCTTGAGTAAATCCCCAAGCTTTGCAATATCAACTGAAGATTTTCGAACCATAAAGCTGTAGTGTGCAAATGTGCGCGGTGCATAGTAAAACACCCATTGCATCATAGTAAACTTATAAAGGTCATTATCTAATAGCGATTTAATCATGTAAGCGCCTTAAAAACAGCCTGCTTTGCAAAATAAAAGGATACATTATTGTATTGCAATGGCTTCAAATGCCAGTATAATAATGTCCAATGTTGGTTAAATCAAGAGAAATTTCTATGTCTTTTATTCCAAAGCTCCTAAGCCCTCATAAATCTGATCAAGCTTGGGGTGTTGATTACACTAAAGTGGCCAAAGCTGCATTGGCGTATCAACAAGAAAATACAATTTCTAAAAGTAGCGATGACCAACTCAAAGTTGCGCTGCTGCTTATAGATGTGCAAAATACTTTTTGCTTACCGGGTCAAGATCTTTTTGTTGCAGGGCAAAGTGGGTGTGGCGCGGTGGAGGATAATCGTCGCCTTGCTCATTGTATATACGAGCATTTGCCACATATAACGAACATTATTGCCACCTGTGATACCCATCATCCAATTGCTATTTTTCATCCTGTATTTTGGTTAGACCAGCAGGATAAGTATCCTGTGCCGTTTACAATGATTAGTCTGGAGGATATTCAAAAACAGCGTTATCGGGTTAATCCAGAAATTTTGTCAGATATTGGTTTAAGTGCCCAAGCGGCATATGACTATGTTTGTCATTATGCTAAGGCACTTGAACAAAAGGGTAAGTTTCAGCTTACTATTTGGCCCTATCATGCTATTGAAGGTAGTGTGGGGCATGCATTGGTTGGCAATATTCAAGAAGCAATCTTCTTTCATAATGTAGCGCGATCTGTTACTTCGCCTGTGGTTTGTAAGGGCGATCATCCTTTAACTGAATCGTATTCAGCATTAGGTAGTGAGGTTTGTCCTTACGAATACTTTAAGCAAGAAAAGCCGCAAGCCTCTTTTTCTTTGTATGAAACCATGCTAGCTTATGATCGCATTGTCATTACCGGTCAAGCTAAAAGCCATTGTGTGGCATGGACAGTTGCGGACTTACTTAAAAAATGCCAACAAGATGCACCCTCTAGGATTGGTGATATTTATCTACTTGAAGATACCACTAGCGCAGTGGTTATTCCTGATGTTATTGATTTTACCGATCAGGCAGATGCAGCATTTGCGGCATTTGAAGAAGCAGGAATGGTGCGTATCAAAAGCCAAGATTTCGCTAGGGTTTATAGTTAATCTAAATGAAGAAAAGACCCAGAATTATTTTCTAATTACTCCTTGAAGCGCTGCGGTTGATGCGGTATGATCAAGGCAGCTATTTTTAGGTTATTTCTTTGGCGTTTTAAGTATGAGCTTTTTCAAGAAGGAACAAATTCTTAACGAATCCAAGCGCATGTTGTCAATCTCAACATGGCGGCGCCGTATCGTGTTTTGGGGTGGCGGACTTACCGTAGGCCTTGTTTGCGTATTATTTGCTGTCATGTGTGACCATATCAATCGTTATTTTTCAAAGTTTGCATTGCATTACAGCTGGGCACCACTGATTATTACCCCCTTTGGTTTTATGCTTATTGTTTGGATTATGCGTTATGCCTTTGTCGGAACTGAAGGCAGTGGTATTCCGCAGGTGATGGCGGCACTGCAAACCAATAATATGAAAAAACGCCAGTCCTTTGTATCATTTCGCATTGCCATAGGAAAATTTTTCTTAACGGGCCTTGGTTTTTTATGCGGTGCATCTATAGGAAGAGAGGGCCCAACCATCCAGCTTAGTGCTGCTATGATGCATATGCTCAATAAAACCGGATCTTTTTTTCGTCATGATGCAGAGCGCGGCTTACTCCTTGCCGGGGGTGCTGCTGGAATTGCAGCGGCGTTTAATGCACCTTTGGCTGGAATTGTATTTGCCATAGAAGAACTCAGCGGTTCTTTTGAAAAGGGCATTAGCGGTACCATTATCACCACCGTGGTACTGTGTGGTATTGTTGCACAGGGTATTTTAGGAAACTATCAGTATTTTGGGAGTAGTTCGGCTAATTTGAATATCTTTCCCCATGGATGGTTGTTAATCTTAGTTATTGCGGTGGGCGGCGGTGCGCTGGGTGGGCTTTTTAGTCTAGCTTTAATCTATCTTTCAAAGTTAATGCATAGCTTGTTGCAAAAACATAGAATGCTTACGGTTGGAGGCTTAGGCCTGGCAGTGGCGTTGATTGGTTTTTTATCTCATGGTTTAACTTATGGCAGTGGCTATGAAGCAGCAAAAGCTATTATTATGCACCAGAGTAATGTTCAGGTAGGCCTAGATTATGGTCCCCTAAAACTTTTAGCAACCTTGTTGACCTACTTAAGTGGCATACCAGGAGGTATTTTTGCGCCGTCCTTATCCGCCGGTGCGGGTTTTGGCCAATTGTTTGCACATTTTTTTGATCCAAGCTTTGCTGATGCTGCTGTTTTACTTTGTACCATTGCCTATTTCTCCGGTGTCGTGCAAAGTCCAATCACTGCTTTTGTCATTGTGCTTGAGATGACCAATACCGCAACCTCTAATATGCTACTACCCATTATGCTCACTTCCGTAATGGCCTCTGCGGTTTCAAAGGTAATTTGCCGTGAGCCTTTATACCATGCTTTAGCGGCGCGCTATTTTGAAATGCTCAAAGCACCAACAGCACCTGATAAACAGCACGACTTGTTTGCTCAAGAGCACAATAATAGCAAGGAGAAGTAGGTGTTAGCGATAGGAATCTTATTGTTTTTATGTGCAGGCGTGCTAGCAGGCTTATTAGCTTCTTTGCTGGGCTTAGGTGGTGGGGTCATTATGGTCCCAGTGCTTTATATCTATATGCACTTTGTGCTAGAGGTCCCTGCAGAAATACAAATGCATATGGCGGTAGCAACCTCTTTAATGGTGATGATTCCTCTGACCATAAATGCGATTTTTCAGAAAATTAGAGGTGGGCACCTACTATGGAAGACAGGGCGGTTTATGGTCTTAGGTGCTTTATCTGGATCGCTTTTGGGGGTGCTTATTGCGCCCTATTTGCATAGCGGCGTACTGCGAATATTGTTTATAGTCTTTGTTTCCTTTGTGTTATTGCGCTCAACATTTAAAAAGCAGTTTACCGCATCCTATCAATTAGAAAATTTTCAAATGCCAGCTTGGTATATATATAGCCCGGTAATGGCTCTAGTTGGAGCGCTTTCAGTGCTTCTTGGTATTGGGGGTGGCAGTATTGCTGTTCCTTTTTTACGGCGCTATAAAATGCCCATGGTCTATGCAACGGCGCTTTCTTTGATGATTATGGTTTTTAACCCGATAGTGGGATCTATAGGTTATATTGCAGTAAGTGCGCATTTGCCGCATTTGCCGCCTTACAGCCTCGGCTATGTGTACCTGCCTGG
The DNA here is from genome assembly GCA_902563055.1 of uncultured Gammaproteobacteria bacterium. GTDB lineage: Bacteria > Pseudomonadota > Gammaproteobacteria > Francisellales > CACEW01 > CACEW01. The sequence goes on from CACEWE010000030.1 coordinate 12,932, forward strand.
ATTTATTGGCATGGCACTGGGGTCGTTTGTTGGAGCGCCAATGGGCAATCGTTTGCTGATGCGTTTAAGCGATACCCAGGTGGCTCGCATTTTTCTTATTGTCCTATTAATTATTGTGATAACCATGATTATCTAGTCAGCCTAAATTTTACAGTAAAAAATAGCCTGCTCAGGTTTTCCTTGGCAGGCTATTACTAATTGGTTTTTATTGTGGTGATAGAGTTTCTTCTTGTTGTGCCCCCTCAATTACATTGCTAGATAATGGATGTACCATTATTTTTTTATTTTCATTATCTAGGCTAATTAAGCCCAACTCTTCAAAAAGGTTCAGTAGTTGTTGTGATTTAGTGTTGGTTGGTGCCCAAGGGCGATTGCCCATTGTTCCCATCCAGGTTGCCCAGTCTATCACAGCTCCAACTAAACCATGCTCTTGTGAAAACAGAGATTGATTTTGCTCATTTAATTTATTATCAGCGTTTCCTATAATAGCTAAATATAAGCTATGATAAGCCATTGCTTTTTCAGTTTCGTTAGAGTCTTTATAATGTTCCCTTCTGTTTTCTATAAATGCATGTAAGACATCTTTAAAATTTTTTGAATTGAATTCGGTACTTTCTACCTTTATGCCGAAATCATTGCAGTATTTTTTAAGTTTTGCAATGAGGTCTGTATTTCTTTGAGCATTTGCCTTAAGCATACCTTTTTTTGCTTTATCATTAAGATGCGCCTCTGAAAAAATGGTTGTTCTTTCAATTTGTTCTTGTTTCTTTTGAATACGTTCTATTTGAGTTTCTATGGTTACTGCTGTCTTACTCTTTCTGTTATTAAGCCATTGTTGATGATTGCGGTTTGCTTTTTCTTGTCCTTTGCTTAATTTGTGCTTGTATGATTGTTCTTTCCTTGTTGATTTATTATTGTTTCTTGACATATGTCCTCCTTTGTTGTTTTGATTTTTAAAGTAAGCCCTGATTGTAACAAGTTTTATTTCTATGCAAATAGCGCAGTGTCACTTGATGCAAAAATGCAACAGTATGTATGGAATTTCATCATGATGGATTTAATATTTTATATATATATTTGACGTTCATGTATTTAAATGTATTGACAGTAGTTTATATAATGATATAATAATTTGTATATTTATCTATTGAATGTATTAATTTTGCCTAATGGGGTGCTTATGAGCGTAAGCCCTGCGGTAAAAGATATATTACATCAAAAAAGGAATTATAGTTTGAATTGGAGTATTTTAAATTTTCTTTGTTGTCGTAAAAAAAAAACCAGTTCTATAGATTCCCGTGAATCAGTCGAATATGCTTCTTTATTACCTTTGCAACCGGAAGTTAATGAAAATAATAGTAAAACTCCCCTAGAATACATCAATTCTTTTTTGGATCTAATGATGATGTCAACCTTTATTTTTGGTGTTGTTGGCCATCATTTTAATAAGGGTCAGTTGCCAAGAAATATTGTTGATTCGGATTGGTTTAGTCCTTCATGGAATTTTCTTGATGCCTGTGGGAGTTTTGTTTTATTCTTGTCTCTTTGTAAAGAGCCAACACTTTCAGACGGTAGTAGCACTTATACTGACAAAAGGATCCAGTCCTTTATAGCATTCGTTTTGGGTTTTCTTCAGCTTGTTGTCACTACTGCTACGGACTTACTCGAGTGGACTGAGGGTGCTGGGGGCTATGGATTTGCTATTTGTATGATGGCGTGTTTATTAGATGAGTGCTTAAAGCCAACATCAGAGAAAAGTAAGGTTATAGTTATAGAATGGGGTGCTGCTACTTTTGGCATGGCTGTAGTAGCTTTTGAAGGTGAAGGTGTCTATGTTGAGTCCTCTAAGTATCTATGGTATACCCCTGCCATTGCGCTAGGTTTGGCTGCTCTCCTCAAAGGTGTGCGCTTGGGTCAAACTTGTTGCGAAAGCTTGCCTTTTTGTTTCGGAAAGAGGGAGGTTAGTCAATATCTCTCTAATAATCAAGCGGGTCAAATGGTATAAAAAGTATTGATTTGTTTTTATATAAGAGCCATGATGCGCGCTCCTTGGCTGATCTCCACTTTAAAATAAAATGGCAATTTTTTTGCAATAGCTACATAATTTTCACTTCTTACCACAATAAGAAATCTTTTTTTCTAATAAGTTCGTTAGTTATGGAAGCAAGAGGACTTCTGAGACTCCCTTTAGATTAATCGAGGGGCTTTACGCCAACTCTTGGTAAATTTGTGTTGATTATAGCCTGACTTTGTTTTATCTTTGCAAAAAATATTTAGAAGGTGTTAGTATTATGGCTTATGATTTAGTACGTAGAATTAAACAAAGAGAAGAAATAGTAACTCCTTTTCATGAACAAAAAAAATTGCAAGCTAATCGGCGCCCTAATGAGGATGAGGCGGGGAGAGAATCTAAAAAAGCTATTTTAGCGACTCATGCAAGCGCTGAACCCATTCCTTGGCTTTTATTTGCCGGAGGTGGAATCTTATTTGTATCAGCGGTTTTATCTAGCCCATATCTTGCATTAGTTGGTTTGGCTACTGGTTTGTATGCAGAGTATATTCAATCAATTGATAATAAAAAAGACCTGAATAAAAGTGTACTTAACGCTTTGTTGGGCTAGGTTTAAAATGTATCAAAGCTGCCGAAAAATACTTCTTTAGACTGTACCGGATGTGAGCTTCTACGCTTGAGCCATCTGAAAAAACGCCGGCTGTATGAGCTGTTCTATGGTTTGGTAGGGCTGGGTATTGCGTCCTGATTTAAAATCTAAATCAAGCTGGGCAAGTCCCATTAAAAGTTCAAGACAAAAGTCATAAGATAGATGGCCAAGTGCTTTGATAAAATGCGCCTGCTGCTTAGGCCAAATGCCAAGCTTTTTAAACATTTGCTCGCGATGTAGCGCTTTACATTGGCTTAGTGCTGCCATTTGCCGCGCCATTTTAGCAAGTACCGCAATAACAAGGGTAATTTCTTGTTTCTGCAATTGAAGTTGCTTTAAAATCAGCAAGACCTGATCCAATTGCCCTAATAGAACATATTCGGAAAGTTGAAAAACACTATATTGGCTTGAACCTTGTAAATGTTGTTGCACTTGTTCTATACCTAGTGTTTTATTTTCTCCTTGATGCGATAAAAGCAAAAGGTGTTGTTTCGCCGCTAAAAGATTACCGGTGCTCATGTGACTAAGATACGCTAAGGCTTCATAATCTAATGTTAATCCAAGTTGTTTGGCCTTGGTTTGAATATACTGTTGGTGCCCCTTGCCTTCAAGGGGCCAGGTGCGCACATGTAGCCCTTGTTTTTCTATAGATTGAACCAATGGGGTTTTTAGTCCCTTGGGTGTCATTTTGCCAAGAGAGATAATCCACAGTGCATCCGGGTTTTTTTCTTGCAGTACGCTTTGTAGATAGGCTTCAAAATCTTTTTTAAGCGTGCTTTTATGGCTTTCAAAAATATAAATTGTCTTATTAGAAAACAAACCACCTTGAGCATCTTGTTGTATGTTTTCAAGCTTAAAGTCTTGATCGTCATAGTAACGATGAACTAAATCAAAACCTTGCTTTTTTGCATAAAAACATATTTTAGCAATCAGTTCCTGGTTTAAGATGTACGCATCGCCACTAATTAAGTAGCAGTCTTGAAGGCGCTGAAGACTTTTAGGGTCTAGTTGCTGGTAATTACACTTCATGATGCTTTGGCACTAGAGGCAAGTTTGGCTTTACTTAATACCGAAAGTATTTGTTGAGCCAAATCTTTAAAAATGGTTTTTTGAAGGACTGCAAGTGTACTAGCAGTGCTTAGTAGTAAGGTGGCATTGTCTTGATAGTTTTGAGATGCACTTACTTGGTTGGGGATCGTGTAAGCTAAGCCGCTTTTTTGATCATAAGCATGAAGATCCACACTAATGGTGTAACTGTAGGTGCCAGATTGCATATTGCCAGATTTAGCAATGGTTTGTTGTTTTTTATCTAAGTTGGATAAAGATAGTACCGTAGTGGCTTGATTTTCTGATTGTGCAATTGCAATATGGTTGGCTCTTAATAAGCTTTTAATGTTTTCAATAAGCGCAAATTGGGCATTTGGATTATCTGATTTAATATACACAAGGCGCATAGTGCTTGGAAAGACAAGTGCTCCTTTAAGATGAAAGCCACAAGCACTAAGGGATAGGGATAACAAGACAAAAATTGGAATTAAAAAAAGTGAACGAAAAAGCGTTTTCATATTATTGCACCACGATGTTTAGAATTTTACCCGGTATATAGATTTTCTTTCTAATGCTGCCGGTGTCAATGTATTTTTTTACGGTTGGGTTTTCTAAGGCCAAAGCTTCAACACTATCTTGGGCTGCATTGATGGTAATTTCAATTTCAGCACGTCTTTTACCATTTACCTGGACCACAACCTTTTGAGTTTGTTGAACAAGGGCTTGATCATCAGGTTTAGGGTAGGGGCTGGTTTCTATTGAACCTTTAAAACCAAGCATATGCCATAGGTGATGACAAATATGCGGTGTAATGGGATTGAGGATTTTAAGTAACATAGATAATCCTTCGCTTAGGATCATCGCGTCTTGATCATCTTTGCTGTTTGCATTGCTAAGAGCATTAAAAAGACTCATGCCTGCAGCAATGACAGAGTTATACTGCTGTTTTTCCATATAATCTAACGCTTTGCTTACTTGTGTATGTATCGCATGACGCCATTTTTGTTGCTGTGATGAAAGTGCCTCATGATGCGGTGTTTGATGCCCATGCTGTTGAATGCTTTGTTTATGCTCTGTACTTAAGCGCCAGATTTTCTTGAGGAAGCGAAAGCTTCCCTCAACACCGGTTTCTGACCATTCTAAGGATTGTTCTGGCGGTGCTGCAAACATACTAAAAAGTCTAAGCGTATCTGCGCCATACTGTTCCATTAAAACCTGTGGGTCAACCGTGTTGCCTTTGGATTTAGACATTTTTGCACCGTCTTTTAATACCATGCCTTGGGTAAGGAGTTTCTTAAAGGGTTCTGTTTCAGGAACAAGGCCGAGCTTATGCATTACCTTGTAAAAAAAGCGCGCGTAAAGTAAATGCATCACTGCGTGCTCAACGCCACCCACATACTGATCTACCGGCAGCCAATAATGGGCTCTAGCATCGAGCATGGCCTCTTTTTGATCAAAACTACAATAGCGGGTAAAGTACCAAGAAGATTCAAAGAACGTATCAAAAGTATCCGTTTCCGCTACCGCATCTTTTTGACATTTAGGGCACTTGGTTTGGTAAAAGTCTGGATTGGTTTTAAGTGGTGAAGTTTTACCATCGAGCGTTACATCGGTAGGGAGTACAACCGGAAGGTTTTCATAGGGTACTGGCTGTGGCCCACAACTTTCACACAGTATCATAGGAATAGGAGCGCCCCAATAGCGTTGTCTTGATATGCCCCAGTCGCGTAAACGAAGATGGGTTTTTTTAGAACCTAGGTTTTTTGCTTCAAGCGCGTTTAAAATGGCTTCTTGTGCTGCTTTTTTATCAAGACCGTTATAGGGTCCACTGTTAATAAGTGTGCCTTCACCGGTATAGGCTTCTGTGAGGCTTTGTTGTTTTTCATCCTTGGCAATAACAGGTAAAATAGGCAGTTGATATTGTGTTGCAAATTCAAAATCACGAGTATCATGGCCACTAACGCCCATCACCGCGCCATCGCCATAGTCGTTAATAACATAATTGGCTATCCAAATTGGGATGTCCTCTCCGCTTAATGGATGCTTGGCTTTGAGTTTGGTGTCTATGCCTTTTTTATCAATTTGAGCAAGCTGAGATTCCATCACCGCTCCTTCGGCACAGTCTTTTATGAAATCTGCAATGTCATTAGAGGACTGAGCTAAATCTTGCGCAATAGGATGCTCGGGAGAAATAGCTAAAAAACTTACCCCAAAAAGTGTATCAACTCGGGTGGTGAACACTTCAATTTGGCGAGAGATTTTGGGAACAGGAAATAACACTTGTGCGCCATAGGACTTGCCAATCCAATTATGTTGCATAGTTTTAACCTTTTGTGGCCAACCATCAAGCAGTTTTAAATCATCAAGCAGTTCATCTGCATAGTCAGTGATTTTAATAAACCATTGGGCAATTTTCTTTTTAACCACTTTGGCACCAGATCTCCAGCCGCAACCATCAACCACTTGTTCGTTGGCTAAAACCGTTTGATCAACCGGGTCCCAGTTTACAGTGGCGTCTTTTTTATATACCAGGCCCATTTCATAAAGCTTTATAAAAAACCATTGTTCAAAATGATAGTAGCTTGGGTCGCAGGTGGCTATTTCACGATCCCAGGCAAAACCAAAACCCAGTTGTTGCATTTGGGTTTTTATGTGGGCAATATTTTTTTTAGTCCATTCGTGCGGACTCTTTTTGTGCTTAATGGCTGCATTTTCAGCAGGAAGACCAAAGGCATCCCAGCCTATAGGATGCAATACGTTAAAGCCTTGCATTTTTTTGTAGCGCGCCATTACATCAGATAGGGTATAGTTGCGCACATGTCCCATATGGAGCTGTCCGCTAGGGTAGGGTAGCATGGAGAGGCAATAATATTTTGGTTTGTCACTATCTTCAGTAGGCATGAAAGTTTTGTTTTCAATCCAATAGTTTTGCGCGTCTAGTTCTATGTTAGAGGCTTTATAATCGTCCATTGTATTTGACATTTTGGTTCATCCTTAAGGTATTTGAGATAGGATACTATTTTTCTCAATAAGTGCAAGAACAAGATACCGAAAAAAAAAGGGTTGACCTTTGGCATTTTATTGCATATGATGCAGCCTTCGGGAGGGGTTCCCGAGCGGTCAAAGGGATCAGACTGTAAATCTGACGGCTTAGCCTTCGCAGGTTCGAATCCTGCCCCCTCCACCAGTTTTGAAGAATAGATTACAAAGATGCTTTTCATTTATTGAGGACTTTTTGTAGTCTTTTTTTCGCGGGTGTAGCTTAATGGTAAAGCTTTGGCCTTCCAAGCCAATGACGTGGGTTCGATTCCCATCACCCGCTCCAAGTTGGGAACAAAAGCGCAGCAGGTTATTTTACTTGCTGTTAATGAGGAATAAGGCCATTGCTCATATAGCTCAGTAGGTAGAGCACTTCCTTGGTAAGGAAGAGGTCACC
>CACEWE010000031.1 GCA_902563055.1 uncultured Gammaproteobacteria bacterium
AAATTTTGGATCCGGTAGTTGGATCCCTGGGGCGTATTTTAATTTTCTAAAATTAAAATGAAGCCGATCAAGCCCGGGATGACGACTCCGTGGTGGAGCGTCTTTTGCATAATAGGCATGGATCATGCAACATGATGCGCAAGCCCATAGCGAGATGCATTCTTTCTAACCAAACCAAAATAAAAAATCAAAGCTTAAGATTCTTTTACTCTGGATGCGCTTTTACGATCAGATTCAGTGCGAATTTTTTTTCTTAAACGAAGAAAGTTCGGTGTGATTTCTACCAGCTCATCATCCTTAATAATACCTAAAGATTGCTCTAGGGTTAAAATAACCGGAGTGGTTAAGACAATGTTTTCATCCTTAGAAGCTGCGCGAATATTATTTAATTGCTTAGCCTTGGTAGGATTCACCGTTAAATCATTCTCTTTGCTATGTAAGCCAACAATCATACCTTCATACACCGCCGTTTGTGGACCAATAAGCATCGTGCCGCGCTTTTGTAAGTTAAAAAGCGAAAAAGCCAGTGCCTTGCCGTTCATATTGGATATCATTGCTCCTTGGTTGCGGGCAGCAGCCGTAATGTTTTTCATTGGGGCATAGTGCGAAAATACATGACTCATAATACCAGAGCCTGAAGTCATGGTTAAAAATGGACCGTGAAAGCCAATCAAGCTGCGCGCTGGAATAATCATTTCTATAATCATACGATCATCTGCGGTATAAGACATGTTTTGTAAATCGCCACCTTGCGCACCCAAATGCTCCATGATCGCCCCTTGATGGGTTTGCTCAATGTCTAAAGTAAGCGTCTCATAAGGCTCTTGTTTGACCCCATCAATGGTTTTAATAATAACCTGTGGCCGAGAAACCGCTAATTCATAACCCTCGCGGCGCATTGTCTCAATTAAAATAGAAAGATGTAATTCACCCCGCCCAGATACTAAAAAGCGATCAGCATGTTCGGTTGGATCCATGCGCATTGCAACATTATGCTTTAACTCACGCTCTAAACGCGCTAACAATACCCTGGAGGTAACTAACTTGCCATCTTGGGCCACAAAAGGCGAATCATTGACACAGAAAGTCATTTGTACCGTGGGCTCATCTACCGATAAAGCCGGCAGCGCTTCAACACAATCTGGCGCACAAAGCGTATCGGAAATATGTAAAATATCCATCCCCGTAACACAGACAATATCCCCAGCATAGGCACAATCAGTTTCCTTACGCTCTAAACCTAAGTGCGTAAATACTTGTAAAATTTTACCAGGACGCTTTTTGCCCTCAGGATCAATAATCGTAACGGGACTATTGGTTTTTACCTTACCGCGGGTAATACGGCCAATACCAATTGTACCAACATAACTTGAATAATCCAAAGTAGTGATTTGCATTTGAAAAGGACCATTTTCATCAAGCTTTGGCGGTTCAACTTGATCACGAATCATTTCAAATAAAGCCTGCATGTCTTTGCCCGTTTGATCTTCATCCATAGAAGAGGTACCGTTAATGGCACTGGTGTAAATAACCGGAAAGTCTAACTGTTCATCCGTGGCGCCTAATTGGTCAAATAATTCAAATACTTGATCCATAACCCATTCAGCACGGGCACCAGGCTTGTCAATTTTGTTAATCACAACAATTGGGCATAAGCCTTGTTCAAAAGCCTTCTTGGTTACAAACCTTGTTTGTGGCATTGGGCCCTCTTGGGCATCAACCAATAGCAGAACCGAATCTACCATAGAAAGAATTCGCTCAACCTCACCGCCAAAATCAGCATGTCCTGGGGTGTCAACAATATTAATATGGTAGTCCTGCCAGTTAATAGCCGTGGTTTTGGCTAAAATGGTAATGCCACGCTCTTTTTCTAAATCATTGCTATCCATTAAACGTTCTGTTTGCTCATTACGCTCAACAATTGTGCCACTTTGGCGCAGCAACTGATCAACTAGGGTGGTTTTACCATGGTCAACGTGGGCAATAATGGCAATATTTCGTCTTTTGGCTAACATAAGGCTTCCTTTGGGCTAAAATCGGCGCATTATACCAGAAAGTAAACAAAAAAGCTATTCTTTTTATGTTGTAAGACTTTAATGCTCGCGACTTTGCTCAAAGACTATCGTTTCATTGCGCTCTATGGTTAAATTTAAATTTACCATACTTGGAGCAAGATATGCTAAATGACCACCGCCATCAATAGCAATATGTTGGCTATGGTATTTTTTAAATTGCTCAAGCGTATTCTTATCGGTACAGCGTAACCAGCGCGCTGCAACCACATTAACCGCTTCATAGATACACTCAACATTGTATTCATCTTTAAGGCGTTGTTTAACAACATCAAATTGCAGTGAGCCCACCGCGCCTAAGATTAAATCATTGCTCATAGTGGGGCGAAATACCTGCGTTGCGCCTTCTTCTGAGAGTTGATCGAGCCCTTTATTGAGCGCTTTCATTTTGAGTGGATCTTGTAAGCGCACCCGTTGGAATAACTCTGGAGCAAAATTAGGTATACCACAAAATTGTATCGCTTCTTTGGTAGAGAAACTATCGCCAATTTGTAAACCACCATGGTTATGGATACCAATAATATCCCCTGCATAAGCTTCTGCAACCTGTTCACGGTCGGCAGCCATAAAGCTTAGAGCATTGGCAATGTTGATGGATTTTCCTGTGCGTGATAACAGTGCTTTGGTCGGGTTTTTGTATTGACCAGAACAAATGCGCATAAAGGCAATGCGATCACGGTGTTTGGGGTCCATGTTAGCCTGAATTTTAAAAATAAAACCACTAAAATGGCGATCTTTGGCCGCAATCGTGCCGGTTTTGGTCTCACGTGCTTGTGGAGGCGGGCCATAATGGCTAAAGGCTTCAAGTACATGATCAACCCCAAAATTACCAAGCGCCGTTCCAAAATAAACCGGTGTGACATGACCTTCATCAAATGCCTGTTGATCATAAGGATGGCTGGCACCTTCAAGGAGCTCTATAGCCTCAAGCAGATCTTCATATTCATCCTGTAAATAGTCTTTGGCTTCTTGGCTTTTAAGGCCAACAATTTTTTTATAGGGGTGGATATGGTGACCATGGCCGGTCTCATAGCAGATGATGGTATCTTGCTGAAAATGATACACACCACGAAAACCCTTACCCATGCCAATAGGCCAGGTCATTGGGGCGCATTTAATGTTTAAAACTGATTCAATTTCATCAAGCAGATTTAAAGGGTCTTGACCATCACGATCCATTTTGTTGATAAAGGTAATAATGGGCGTTTGGCGCATCCGGCATACTTGCATCAGCTTAATAGTCCGTTCCTCAACCCCTTTGGCTGAATCAATGACCATCAGCGCTGCATCCACCGCCGTTAAGGTACGGTAGGTATCTTCAGAGAAATCAGCATGGCCTGGGGTATCTAAAAGATTCATCATTTTACCATCAAAGGGAAATTGCATAACCGAGGTAGTGACAGAAATGCCACGACTTTTTTCCATTTCCATCCAGTCTGAGCGGGCATGCTGTGAGGATTTGCGCGCTTTTACGGTACCTGCAGTATTAATGGCTTTTCCATGGAGCAGGAGTTTTTCTGTGATGGTGGTTTTACCGGCATCCGGATGAGAAATAATCGCAAAGGTACGACGCTGCTTAATGTGATCGTCAAAATCGGCCATGAAAAAATACCCGCATAAAAGATGGCGCCATTATAAAGCGATCAAGCGCTTGTTGCAAGGAGCATAAAAGCCTCAAGGTGGGATGTGTATGGCTTTTACTTCTTTTTAGATCCGGTTATACTTGAAGCTAAATTTAAGGGAGTGGCTATGACAAAAGCAAGATGGAAAAAAGGTTTGGGATTTTCCTTATGGCAGGCTTCTAACACCTGGCAACGCGCAGTCGGCGCGGTCTTAAAAACCTGCGACATTACGCATGTCCAATATATGTTGCTTGATGGTATTTATCACCTCAGTCGTGCTGATGCACGCGTCACCCAAATCTGCCTGGCTGAATATACCCATAGCGATATGATGATGGTTTCAAAGGTGCTTAGAACTCTTGTTAAAAAATCCTTGGTGTTGCGCGCGGATGATCGCAATGACTCGCGTGCTAAAATTGTTATTCTCACCAAAACAGGACGAAGCACCCTAGAGAAAGCGCAAAAAATTATGGCGGAATTTGAAACACAATTTTTTGCAGAAGTTCCAGCTGATGCAATGCTTCAATCCCTTGATGCTATTGGTGAAAAACCTCAAGAATAAAATGAGATAACACGAACGGATAATGCTAGTATCTATCCTTATTTTACCGGTATCGTATATATTTAATCTGCTAAAGGGATGATGCTTGTAACGTTTATGCATTTACAGACTTTTGGGGTGCTGGCGGCGTTATTTTGTTTTGATGCTTTAAGAAAGATAGTAGGCTATGGCTGGATGAGTTTTTATCCGTTCCTTACTACCGCTGTATGCATTTGGTATTGAATAGGTTTACAAAATGTGTTGTAATGGAACGCATGGTTATAATGGAAGCAAAAATTGAATTCTTTGGAGCAAATAAAACAACATATTTTAAATTTCAAATGCAATGAGAAGGAGTGGCTTCCTTGTAAAGATCTTATCATCAAACATGCGACACAGCAGGGCGGTTCTAATACTATTCATTTTACAAACTTGCACAAGTGTTGGGATAAGTATGATGAAGGTTTGGGATTGTTAAATAAGAGCGATTGGTTGAAGAGGATAAGTGTAAAAGAGAATTTTGAATCTACGCATTTTAATGTAGGTCTTATGCTGAACTTGGCTCAGGGAAAAAAGAGCGAAGCAATCTCTATATTAAAAGAATTGCTAGACAGAGAAACCACGTGTGATGATTATGCCACAATGTATGATCATAAGATTGATCAGCAATGCCTAGAGCAAAATAGAGAATACGAAGCAATCGTACTGTTTTTATTTCTATTTCATAGTTGGTGTGAGAGATATGATAGCCAAAACCTTACTGGCCCGAGTATGTCCTATAATGATTTAACAGAAATTTATGATAGGGCTGAAAAGTTAGCTTATCATAAGTTACAACAAGTCATCGATTATCAGTTAGAACAGGCCGCAAATGCGAAAGTTCAACAAGTCCTATCAAAAGGGAAAGACCAAGGCCGTGCAGGTCATGAAGCTCATCCAGACGCTCAAGAAACCTCAGTATCTTTTGATAGGCTTATTGATGCTGCCGTGAAGCAAAAAGATCTTTTCTTAATAGCGGCTTTAAGAAAAAGTGGACAAGAGCTAAGAGAAAAAGTTATTGATAAAATCTGCCAAAGTAGAGATGGCAATTTATGTCGATTGGTATTTAACTATTGCTTAGAAAATAATTACAATCAGGATGAGATAAAACTTGCCCATGTTGAGGGTCTAGATCAAATAGTGCGTAAGGCGTCGGCTGCAGTTAAAGAAAGGAATAAGAAAGAAAAAGAATTATGGGCTGCAAAACAGGCGAGTCAAAAGGCTTGTGAAGAAGCATACCGAAAAAGATCCCTTTATGCACAAAACATAAGCAGTGAAGCTAAGAATAAAGAAGAAGAGATTGCAGCACACTTAGAACGTGTTTCTCGTCCACAAGTCCTTTATGAAAAAGCATTAGAACCGTTTCGTCGATTGATACAGGGCGATTTTGATCTTTCTAATATAGCAATTACAAGATATGGTCAAAAAGAGCAAGCTAAATTTTTTTATGCAGTAGACAAACGTGGCGAGAAAGAGGTCAGCAAAAAGGGAGGCTGTAGTTCTGGGGATTTTTTGAAAGATGCAGTAAAAGTCAAGGATAAAACTGCTGTATTGTTTTTATTAAAAACAGGAGTTCAAGCATGTGACTTGCCAGAAGCGAATAAGGAAGCGTCTGCCTTGCTAGAGCGTGATCCAGATGCCACATCAAAACAAATAAAAATGCTTCTTGATATAGAACGATATATCAGTAAAAGGAAAACAGTATGGTATTTCTTAAGCAATATTTTTTGTTATTCATCAAGATATAACAAGAATAATAAGATTGCATCTGCAGCGCTATTAAGAGATCTACTAATGCTTGAAGGCGCTCAAAGAACCTCAAAAATAGCGCAAATACAAAAGCCGTATCTAGAATGCTTATTAAATGGTAGTTTAGGTAAAATCTTAGCCAAAGATAAGGCATTAGAGTCCGCTTTAATAGCTTCTAACAATGCTTCATATTCTAAGCCTGCCGTAGTAATATAGTATGGTTTCTGCTGCGTTTTCTCGGATCAGATGCTAAGCACGATGATAATGGTTTTAAAGGTGCTTGGCGTCCGAGTAAAAAAATACTTGATGCTATTGAAGCAAAGTCTCAAACAGATAAAGAATCCTAAGTACTTTATGACCCCTCTAAATTTATTGATGAGGTATGAGATTTTGCTTTTTGAGCTAAAGGTCTTATAGTTTAATGCAATTTACCGTGGCAGTGTTTAAACTTTTTGCCTGATCCACAAGGGCATGGGTCATTACGACCTACTTTTTGATTGGCGACAAAGGGTTTTTCTTTGGCAGCTGCCTCATCGTTCTCTTGAGCCTGATCCTGGCCACCTTGATACTGGGTATGTTGAAATTCCATGTTGCCCAGCGCATGACGCCACTTTTGCTCTTCCACTTCAGCCTGCTCTGGCGCGCGTACTTCTACTTTTGCAATCACCGCAACCACTTCTTGCTTGAAGGCTTGTACCATCTGCCAAAACATATCAAAGGATTCACGTTTATACTCGTGTTTAGGATCTTTTTGCGCATAGCCTCTAAGGTGAATGGATTGACGTAGGTGATCCATCGCTAATAAGTGCATACGCCAATGCTTATCTAAGGCTTGTAAGATAACCACTTGCTCATATTTGTGAAGCGAAGCCTGATCGGCTTGCTTTGCTTTTTCTTTATAAGCGTCTTTTGCCGCAGTAACGACTTTTTCAGCAACCGCCTCACCTTGCAAGGTTTCGTCTTCTTGTAGCCATTTTTCTATGTCAAGATCTAACTGGAACTCTTCTTTTAATACCGCGCATAATCCCTCAACATCCCATTGCTCTTGGGCGCTCTCACCTGGAATGTAAAGCATAACAAGGTCGCTAAATACATCCTGAAACATTTGCTGGACAATATTACTAACCTTATCCGCCTCAAGTAGCTCCTTGCGTTGGTCATAAATAACGTGGCGCTGATCATTGGCAACATTATCATATTCTAAAAGCTGTTTGCGAATATCAAAATAATAGTTTTCGACGCGTTTTTGCGCTTTGGCAATTTGCTTGCTAATCATACTGCTTTCAAGTGCTTCATCTTCTTTTAAGCCCAAAGAGCGCATAATGCCCGCTAATCGATCAGAACCAAAAATTCGCACCAAATGGTCATCCAAAGCCACGTAAAAACGACTACTGCCCGGATCTCCCTGGCGACCTGAACGACCACGCAGCTGATTATCAATCCGTCTGGCTTCATGACGTTCTGTTCCTAAAATATGTAAGCCTCCGGCTTCTTTAACAATTTGGTTGCGCTTTTGCCAATCGGTTTTAATAGCATCTTTTTGCGCTTGGGTGGCATCTTCACCCAAGGCTTCTATTTCAGCAAGATAGTTGCCACCTAATACAATATCTGTTCCTCTACCAGCCATATTGGTAGCAATAGTGATGCTTGCCGGGCATCCGGCTTGGGCAATAATATGCGCCTCTTTTTCATGATGCTTGGCGTTTAACACATGATGCTTGATTTTGGCTTTTTTTAAACTTTGAGAGATCAATTCTGAAGATTCAATAGAGGTGGTACCAATTAAAACCGGCTGGTTTTTGGCAACACATTCAGTTATCTCTTTGATGATAGCGCGATACTTAGAAGCTTGATCTAAAAACACCACGTCAGGATTGTCTTTGCGAATCATTGGTTTGTTTGTGGGAATAACCACGACTTCCATACCGTACGTTTGATGAAATTCAAATGCTTCAGTGTCAGCGGTGCCAGTCATGCCCGACATTTTGCCATAAAGCCTAAAAAAGTTCTGAAAAGTAATAGAAGCTAAGGTTTGGTTTTCTGGATGAATGTCCACCCCTTCTTTGGCTTCAAGCGCTTGATGCAAACCATCGCTCCAACGCCTACCAGGCATCGCGCGCCCCGTGTGTTCATCAACAATCATCACTTCATTGTTTTTAATCATATACTCCACATCACGGTTAAAGAGCGTTTGCGCTCTTAAGCATGCATTAACATAATGGGTGAGCCTGGCATTACTTGGCGCATATAAGTTACCATCCTCTGGAGATAATAAACCCGCCTCTTGCAATAGAGTTTCCATTTTCTCATGGCCTGCCTCGGTTAAAAACGCTTGCTTGGCTTTTTCATCAAGGTAATAGTCACCAGTTTGCTCTTCTTTATCGGTTTTATTTTGGCCTTTTTCTAATTTGGGAACCAGGGTGATAATTTGCTTGTATAGCTCGGAGCTATCTTCTAGTGCTCCGGAAATAATCAAGGGGGTGCGAGATTCATCAATTAAAATAGAGTCCACTTCGTCAATCACCACAAAGTACAAATCACGCTGTACCCGCTCTTGTAAGTCAAAAGCCATATTATCGCGCAGATAATCAAAACCAAATTCATTATTGGTGCCATAGGTAATATCACAATGATAGGCTTTCTTACGATCTTCAGGCTCCATTTGGTTGATAATAACTCCAGTGCTTAGACCCAAGAAACCATAGATTTCGCTCATTTGCGCCGCATCACGCTGAGCAAGATAATCATTCACCGTTACCAAGTGCACGCCTTTTCCTGCTAATGCCTTAAGATACAAAGGCAGAGAGGCTACTAAGGTTTTACCTTCCCCTGTGGCCATTTCAGTAATTTTACCTTCAAATAAAGCCATGCCACCAACAAGCTGAACATCAAAGTGACGCATGTTTAAAGTACGCACCCCAGCCTCGCGGACTGTTGCAAATGCTTCTGGAAGAATATCTTTAAGTGTTTCGCCTTTTTCTAAACGTTCTTTAAAAAGCGTAGTTTGAGCCTTTAGCTCAGCATCGGTTTTTTCCTGCATTACAGACTCAAGCGCATTGATTTTTTTAACAGCACGCTCATAGGTTTTTAACAAACGATCGTTACGGCTTGGAAAGAAATAGCTCAGTAGTGATTTTTTTTTGGTCATCATGAAGGGGTTCCTGATTGTAAAATGCCCTAAAAACAAGGCTTTTAATAAACGAATGCGCCATTTTAGCAGAAAAAGCCCTCTGATACAATTTTAAATAGGGCATTATAATTACTTCATTTATCCGCGCAGCGCTTAGGTAATTTACCAAAACTGCATACGCTATTTTTCAGCAAAAAAAATCGTATAATATGCACAGCATTTTTCAAATGGAGAAGACTATGGAGCCAGATGTAAAAAGAAGTATCCCTTTAGGACTAAAAACAGCGTACGTTGCTCATTACGACCCTACACTACTTTTTCCAATAGCGCGTGCCACATCGCGTGAGAAACTAGCGCATCAATTAGATTTTGATGGCCATGATATTTGGCGCCTTTATGAACTTTCTTGGCTTAACCCCATGCAACAGCCCATGATGGGTCTTGCTGTGATTTATATTCCTGCCAATAGCCCCTGTATTGTTGAATCAAAATCTTTAAAACTCTATACCAATAGTTTTCATCAAAGTGTTTTTGATTCAGTTGAACATCTACAGCAGAGTATGCAAAAAGATATAAGCGCTGTTTGTGAAATGGATGTGATGGTTGATATCGCGCCCCTTAACCATGCAGAAAACTTTGCTATCCAAACACTCACTGGTGTATGTTTAGACGATATGAAAATTGCGGTTGAGCATTTTGAACCGCAGGCGGATCTCTTAGCCCGATGTCCTTCTGGGGCAATTGGTCGCTATGAATTTTACTCGCATGCCTTAAGGACATTGTGTCCGGTAACAGCTCAGCCAGACTTTGCAAGTGTTTATATAAGCTATCAGGGATATAAAATTCAACCCGAATCGCTTCTTGCTTATTTGATCAGTTATAGACTGCATCAGGATTTTCACGAACACTGTATTGAAAGCATTTACAGTGATTTAGCGCACTTTTTAAATCCACAAAGCCTTTTGGTATGCGGTTATTATACCCGCCGTGGCGGCATTGATATTAATCCTATACGCGCAAGCTCCAAGGCTGCATTGCCAGAACATACGCCGCGCTTATTACGGCAGTGATATAGTTTTTAGCTAGTGGAGCGTTCTTTGATAAAGGTTTCTAACTGCGCTCTGGATAGGGCACCAACATGCGTGGCGGCTACTTCACCATTTTCAATAATCAACAAGGTTGGAATACCTCGCACACCGTATTTAGCTGGTGTTTGTGGATTGCTATCTACATCCACTTTTACAATTTTAATGGTGTCTTTAAGATCTTCAGCGATTTCATCTAAAATAGGTGCAATCATTTTGCAAGGTCCACACCAGCTAGCCCAAAAATCTACTAGGACTGGCCCTTGGTGCTCAAGCACTTCAGTTTCAAAGTTATCGTCGCTTACATTAAAAACAAATTCACTCATGATGATTCTTTCCTTGGGTTAAATAATTATAGTCAAGCGCTAACCAGGTTTGCATTTGTGCTAAAGCTGCTTTACACTTGCGATTAAACACAGCCTATGATGCCAAAGCCGCTGCCAAATTGCAATAGGAAATACCACCCATGAAAAGCTATGCTGTTATTGATTTAGGATCCAATAGCTTTTGCCTACGTATTTATCAGCAAGCATCCCATGAGACTCCCCAAGAAGTATTGCGTCTTAAAGAAGCTATCAAACTTTACCATGGGCTCGATGAACAAGATGCCATTAGTGATGAGAAAATCTCCCATGTGCAACATTGTTTTGAGCACTTTGCTCAAGCTATAAAAGATTATAATGTTCCAAAATTACAAAGTCGTATTATTGGAACCTACACTTTGCGACAAGCAAGTAATAGCCATGAAATTGAGGCCTTATCGCAAAAACTATTAGGCCTGGATGTAGATATTATAAGCGGCGAAGAGGAAGCCCGCCTTGTGTATAAAGGTGCTCAAATGCATTGGCCA
This sequence comes from uncultured Gammaproteobacteria bacterium, assembly GCA_902563055.1. Classification (GTDB taxonomy): domain Bacteria; phylum Pseudomonadota; class Gammaproteobacteria; order Francisellales; family CACEW01; genus CACEW01. The sequence continues at coordinate 11,089 of CACEWE010000031.1, forward strand.
CATGAGAAAATGCTTGTAGTGGATATAGGCGGTGGAAGTACTGAAATTATCAAGGGTCAAGGGCCAAATATAGAGCACTATCATAGCTATAACCTTGGCTCGGCAAGTTTGAGCAAACAATATTTTAATACAAACCTTATAGATGCGCAGCAGTTTGAACAAGCCATTCATGTGGCAAAAAACCATATTCAAGAAACCATGGAAGCTTTTGGCTCAGTTGATGGCTACCAATGTATTGGTGCTTCAGGAACTATTCGAACCATTGCTGCACTGGCCTCTGGTGAAGAAAGTCTTCCTGCGGCACAATTTGATTATGATCATATGCTTGGTATTGAACAAAGTCTTATTCATCAAGATATCCGCAAGCTATTGCTACCTGGCTTAAGAGAAGATCGTGCTCGTGTGCTTCCTGGTGGTTTAGCACTTTTAATGGCTATATGTGAATTCCTTGGTCGGCCTGAGATCCATTTAGCCAAAGGGGCTCTTAGAGAGGGAGTGTTGTTAGATTTGATGGAGCAACATGCCGTAGAAACCTAAAACTTTAATCTTGGGAGGAAGTAAAAGTGCAATGGAAAAACAGTGATAATGCCTATGGGGTCTTAAGTAAAACCATTCATTGGTTGATGGCACTGTGTATTCTAGGTATGTTTGTTGGTGGGGTGGTGATGCATGGTATGGAAAAATCACCCTTGAAGTGGCAGTTGTATGCTTTTCATAAATCCATGGGGCTGAGCTTGTTAATATTGGTTTTTGTGCGCATTATTTGGCATATCTTTAGTCCAACCCCCTCTTTGGGGCAAATTAAAAAACCCGTTATCAGAAAAGGGGCTAAAGCCGGACATCGTACCTTGTATTTTTTTATGCTGTTTTTGCCAATTAGTGGCTGGATAATGTCTTGTGCTTCTGGTTATATACCAAATTTTTGGGGTGTGATGCAGTGGTCTTTGCCCATTTCAAAAAATAAAACCCTAAGTAGTATATTTCATTGGATGCACATGAATATGGCATGGCTATTTATGGCAATTGTAGCAGTGCATATCACAATGGCATTATGGCACCACTACTACTATAAAGATTCAACCCTGGTACGAATGTTACCAGGGCTTGAAAAAAGAAATTAACTTACTTTGTATTGCATCACAAAACAAGAAAAGTCTAAAAATCCATGCTTGTTGCAAGGGTTTATATATTTGTATCTGAGCTATGAATATTACCTTGTGCAATCTCGTGTTGTTTGAATTTTAGACTTTAATAACACGTTCTTATACCCTTTCGTGTTTTTGGGGATTGAGCTTGTTGATGCGGGGGGGCACTGCGATTTTTTGTTTTTGGTTCTTGAAAAAAGGCATTAGCTTGCGCTAAGGAGGATGAAGAGGCAAAATGCATTCCACGATGTCTGTGTATTTTTAGAATGTCTTTTATTCTCTGAACTGTGTCAGTTGTTAGATCCTCTGTGTCTTTCATGAGCTGTAATGTTGTTTGTTTTATGGCTTTTATCGCGAGTTGATAACTATGAGGTTTGCTTAATGTAGGCATAATGTTTTTATATAACATGCTTGTTTCTGCTCTAAGTTCAGGAGATTTCTGGGCTATCGAGCTAAGTCTAGAAAGGTCGTCAATTTTTTTATCAAAATCATCATTACTCAATTCAATGCATTTGCATATTAATATAATAGTATCTTTAATTTGTTTTTTTATCGTTTTTTCTTGTAAAGATTTAAAAAGTTGATCAATAATATCCTTAAACAGCGCTGTGTGACTAGCGTAAGATCGTATTTTTCTCATTGCTGTTTGGTCTAAGCCATGTTCTTCTGATCTCGACTTTTTAATGGTGTCTTGAATTTGTTCTTTTGTTTTTATTTCATTAAAAGAGTCAATAAGTCTATTTACAATAGCATTAAATAGTTCTTTATTAGTAGTGTAAGATCGTATTTGATTCATTGCTGTTTGATCTGAAGCATTTTCTTTTAATGACACATTAATTTTTGCAATGATTATCTCGCTAAGTCTATCAAAGTAAGCAACTTTCTCTTGATAGTCATAATTACCCAATTCAATGCATGTGCTTGTTAACTTCATGGTATCTTTGATTTGTTTTTCTGTTTTTGTTTGATTCAAAGATTCAATAAGCATATCCATTATAGCATTGAATATTTCTTTGTTAGTAGCATAAGATCGTATTACTGTTTGATCAAAGTTATCTCCTTTTAATGTCGTTTTGATATTTGCAATGGCTATTTTGCTAAGTTTATCAAGGTGAGCAACCTTCTCATCATAATTACATAATTCTATGCATTCGCTTATTAATATAATAGTATCTTTGATTTGTTTTTCTATTTTTGTTTGTTTCAAAGACTCAATAAGCATATTCATAATATCATAGCATAGATTTTTATTAGTTGCGTAAGATCGTATTTGACCCATTACTGTTTTATCTAAGCCATTTGCTGTTAAGCTTGCATTAATATTTGCAGTGGCTGTTTCGCTAAGTCTATTAAGGTAAGCAAGTATTTCGCTAGAATTATAATTACTCCACTTAATGCATTTGTTTATTAATATAATAGTATCTTTGATTTCTTTTTCTATTTTTGTTCCATTCAAAGATTTATTAAGCATATTCATAATAGCATTAAATATTTCTTTGTTATTGGCGTAAGATTTTATTATTTTTTGATCAATGTCCTGTCCTTTTAATGAAGTATTAATATTTGCAATGGCAATTTTGCTGAGCCTATCAAGGTGATCACCTTTCTCTTGAAGATTATAATTACCTAGCTCAATGCATTTGCTTATTAATATAATAGTAATTTTGATTTGTTTTTCTGATTTTATTTCACTCAAAGCGCCAATAAGCATATTAATAATAGCATTCAATAGTTCTTTGTTAGGAGCGTAAGGTCGTATTTTGCGCATTACTGTTTGATCAAAGTTATCTCCTTTTAATGTCGTCTTTATATTTGCAATGGCTATTTTGCTAAGTTTATTAAGGTGAGTAACTTTCTCCTCAGAATGACATAATTCAATGCATTGGCTTATTAATACAATAGTATCTTTGATTTGTGTTTCTACTTTTGCTTGATTCAAAGATTCAATAAGCATATTCATAATAGCATTAAATAGTTCTTTGTTAGTAGCGTAAGATTGTATTACTGTTAGATCAAAGTTATCTCCTGCTAATGTTGTCTTTATATTTGCAATGGCTATTTCGCTAAGTCTATCAAGGTAAGTGCCTTTCTCTTGAAGATTATAATTACCCAATTCAATGCATGTGCTTATTAATTTCATAGTATCTTTGATTTGTTTTTCTACTTTTTTTTCATTCAAAGATTCAATAAGCATATTCATAATATCATTGCATAGCTTTTTGTTAGTTGCATAAGATCGTATTTGGCCCATTACTGTTTGATCTAAGCCATTTTCTGTTAAGCTTGCATTAATGTTTGCAATGGCTGTTTCGCTAAGCCTATTAAGGTGAGCAGCTCTTTCGCTAAAATTATAATCACTCCACTTAATGTTAATGCATTCGTTTATTAATATAATAGTATCTTTAATTTTTTTTTCTATTTTTGTTTGATTCAAAGATTCAATAAGCATATTCAAAATAGCATCAAATAGTTCTTGGTTAGAAGTGTAAGATCTTATTATTGTTTGATCAAAGTCCTGTCCTTTTAATGTTGCATTAATATTTGCAATGGCTATTTTGCTAAGTCTATCAAGGTGCGCAACTTTCTCATCAGGTTGACATGATTTTATGCATTCGCTTATTAATATGATAGTATCTTTGTTTTTTGTTCTAATAAAATATGTAAAAAGCATCTCAATAATATCATTGCACAGTTCTTTGTTGGTAGCGTAAGATCGAATTACTGTTTGATCAAAATCATGTTTTTCTAATCTCTTCCTTATATCTGTAATAGCTATCCCTCTAATTTTAGCAATATACTCAACTTTATCGCCAGAATCATAATTGCCCAACTCAATACACGTGCTTATTAATATAATAGTATCTTTGATTTGTTCTTTTGTTGTTTTTGCTTGTAAAGAAGTAAAGAGTCTATCAATAAGAGTCTTAAACAGATCTTTGCAATACGCATAAGTTCTTACTTTCCTCATATCTGTACTTTCAAAGCCATATTCGTTTAATAACGCCTGTATATCTGCAGTTTTTATTCCACTTTGTAGTAATTGTAAAAAGAATGTATCATCTTCACTTATGATGGAAGCTTCATTTTGTAATAATTCAGATAATATAATTTTATCGTTTTCGCTACGCTTTATTAATGTGGCTAACATTTCTTGATCAAGCTCGGTGTTTTTTGCGATAAGACGATAAAACATGATATGAATATCTTCTCTTTGTTTAGGTGATTCATGCAGAATATCAAGTAGTAGCTGATATTCATGTTGTTTGTTTTCCCATTGCGATTCCCGTAATGGTTTTAAGCTTGAAAAGTGTTTGTCCAGGCTAGTATTTGCTTGTTCAAAAAACTGTTGAAGTGAAAAGTCTGGGTCTTCTATATTAATTTTATTGAATAATGGTACAAGTGCTTGAACCTTGTCTATATAAAGGTTTATGTATGACCGTGCTACTAGTGAAACATCATCATATCTTAATGCGCCCATTTGAGATAAGTCCTTGGATATCAAGTTTTGAGAAATGTCATAAAAAATGCTTGATAAACGTGCAGTTTGCGCTATATCTTCATCTTCTAAATCTAGTTCAGGGAATATTCTTTTCCAATCTTCTTCATCAAAGTGCGATCTATCTTCTTGAGGCGTATTTGCAATAAACTGACAAGTCGTGATACTAGAGCTAATCATTTTTTCTGCTTTATCAATAAGGCTCGCATCTGTTTCATGACAATAACTTAAATGCTCTCTGAAAAATAGCATTTTCTGTTTAGTTTTTTTATGGATCCAGTTGGATTTGCTAGGGTCTTCTATTAGTAAAGATAACTCACCATTAAAATAACGCACTTGTTCTATTAGTAATTGATACTGTTGATCATCTTTAAAGTTATCAGGCGGATGCCCACATAAAACCGTGTGTTGAGTCGTACTTATCCAGTAGGTGTCGTCTGTGCTATTATTTTGGATTAAAATTCGTACATCTTTGGTCTCCTGCTGAGAAAGTAGGCAGCAGCTTAATGGATGATCACCACTTTTGCAAAATAACAGTGCATGTACGGGTTTTAAATATAGTCCAATATAGGTTTCTTTTGTTTGATGATTATAGGTCTGCCAAAAGTTTTTTGTAGCAAATATATTTTCACTAAAGTCAGGTTTATAGCCCTCTTTAGTTTTTGCACATATATCTATAAGTGTAAAGCTTTCTCCTGTTTTTATTGCAATATCTATCCATTGAGTGTAACTATTTTTTCGGAACCATGATTTGATTATTTCATTATGTATTTCTTTGTGCGTTTCAACCTCAACCTCTCTTACTACTTCACGTCCGCCTGTTGTGCGTGCAGGTGCAAATTGGCGCTGGGCACAAACGCCCGGCAGGGTTGCTCTTGTGATGATATTTTGTAGTTGCTCCTTTATGTTTTCCTCTTGAGTTGCAAGATTGGTAGTAAATGCACTTTTGATTTGGTCACTTGCCAAGCACATCAAATGGCGCCAGTGTGATAATAACTTTTCCTTATGTGCTGTTAATACCATTTTTGTAGCCAAAAGTGTGCTTATTGATCCGTATTTTTCAAAAAAGTTAAATTTTTGTTCATCAATAAAAAAGGCCTCAAAATATTGAAAAAGGGTACACTTCGCTTCAATGGCGCCCTCGCCATCAAGCTTTAGTATTTGCGAGAGAATATGGGTGCGAAAAACATTTTCCATTTTTGAACAAGCAGCGATGAAATGATCATTTTGCAGTTCACTGGTTTCATTTTCCACCATCTTATCTGTAAGCGCGTCAATAGTTTTTTTCCAAAGGGCTTCATTAACCAGTAAATCCACTGACTGTCCTCCCTCTAGTAAACCTCTCATGCGCATGATACCTTGAACAAAATCAGTAATATTAGTATTGTGATCAATCATAGCAATGGCTTTTGCTTGATTGTCCTGCTTTATATCTACGCCTAAGGTGTGGATTTGATCAAAGTAGGTAAAGCGTTCATTAGGGCTGCAAGCAAGGCGCTCATCGATGATAGTAGTATCAGATGACCCAAGGGTAATAGGCGTTTGCTGTTCTTTATCATTTGGATTCAGTGCACAAAGCTCATCCTCGTCATTAAAGAATAAGACATATTTAATACTTTTGAAATTTATATGCTTTGGGTTCGCTCTAATATAGTGCACAATATATTGGGCAATGCTCAGATTGTCGATACCTTGAAACCTTGCGCAGATATCAATGATTGCGCGTAAGGAGTGCTCTTGGTGAAAAATAGTGCTAAATAATTCTTCGATATATTCTTGTGCGCTCCTATATTCACACAGAAACGTTTGTGGGTGTTTTTTCTTTAAGCTTTCAACAACATAAATGTTTGAACCTCTACCTTGTTCATCAAATTTTAAACGATCATGAAACGTTCTATATTTTGTTGGCGTTCCTGATAAGCCTTGGCATGAACCGACAATGTCAACGTGGTTATGGGCATTACTACGCATAATTTTAATATCCGTTCTCATTTGAGGAAGGAGTGTTGTTGATAATATATGGTGGGTTAAATCTTCATCTTTGTGTAATGCCTCATATAGTTCATTTTGTTGGGTTTCATCATCTATATCAAGCTCGCTAATTTTTGTTATGCTTATGTGCGAAGATTGAATTAAGTTAAGATATAGAATACCTGATGGCGTTTGATTAATATCAAGTCTGTCATGATCATCTAATTGTCTTTCTGCTTCGGCCTGTTGTTTAAGGTTTTTAAAAAACATATTAAGAAGATCTATTGGTATGCCTCCAATTAACAGGGTTTGTATAGTGTATATGGCTGATTCTAAAACATCGCCAAATCTACTGTTCTCATTTGGCTGTTGGTTGCCACGATAGGGAATGGCTAAAAATCTCGTGTTAGCTTTATGTGACGCTAGTTTAGAGGGCCCATAGTGCTCTTTGAGCTTGCGTTGTATGGTGCGAGGGAGTATCCGGCTAATTAAGGCCTTAAATAATGCCAGTTTATCCTTTTTATCTTCTGAAGCACCCTCTACACATTCAGGGATATTTTTGGCATCATCTTGTAAATACAAAGCTAATTCATGTTTTATTGCATTTTTTTCTTCGTCACTTTCGACAGTTTTTACGGTTTCTTTAATAATTTTATAAAGTGGACTATTTCGATGGTGGGTGAGTACCCTTGCAAGCTCAGCAAAGGCATTCTTATATTGGCTATCATTAGTGAGAATAATTTTATTCAATAAAACATCATTAAGCGTAATCCTTTTCCCTTCACTGTGGCCATCTTTATCCTCCAGAGTAACATCTTTAAATAAGCGGTATAGACTCAGTACATTAGTTTGCACCCAGTTAGGAATCTTGGTGGGCTGATCAAGGGTAAAGTTCAATTCATTCGGAAGATTTAAGCCCCTATGTACCTCATCGATGACAAGATCCCCTCTATTTTTAAATAATGCAAGTATATCGTTTGCGATAGTAACTTGTGCTTCCCATTTTGAAATTAACGCTTCTTCATCTGGCTTGGTCGATAACAGTTCAAGATATTTCAATTGAAAGGATTGTAGTGCTTCACCGGTAG
>CACEWE010000032.1 GCA_902563055.1 uncultured Gammaproteobacteria bacterium
TATGGGCGCTCTTCCTTCTAGACCAACAAACGAGGCAGTTGAAACCACAAGAGGAGTATTTTAAACTTGTGAAAGATACGCTCCCCAAACTTACTATAAACGAAGATTCTTTCAAATGCATAATGGACGCTCTTCCTCTAAAAACACAAAAAGCGGAGTATTTTAATAGTATAAAAAACATACCTGGTAAGCTTAAGACACTTACTGACAGTGCACATTGCTTCAAAAAAATAATGTCCATTCTTAATACAGACCAACAAGCAGAGTATTTTGGACTTGTGAAAGATAAGCTCGCTGGACTTACAACCTTCGCTAACTTCAAACAAATAATGTCCAGTCTTGGTAAGCAGCAGAATTTGGAGAAGGCGTATTTGATGGGTCTAAATGATCCATTAGACCTTATAAAAAAGTCAACCTTTGAAGAAGCCCCCGAAGAAAAAGTAAGACTTGTTACAATTACTGGTCTTTTTAAATCGATAGAAGAAACGAGCGATGAAGACAAAGAAAGACAAGGTCAAAAGTTACTAGATAACATATACGATCCAGCAAATCAAGATACCCAAGAAAACTTCTGAAAGATGCCATGACTTTTTACAATGCGGCAGAGGAAAAATTGGAGGAAAAGGGGCTAAGTGATACTAAGCCTTCACCGTAATGATAAAACCAAGGCTTGATTTAAAGAAAATTTTGAAAAAACATAATTAGGCTTGCTGATGGTTATAAGGCAGAAAATGGTATAAAAACATCACATTTTACCAAGCCTAAGCGAAAAGGAGCCTCCTTTTTCAACTTGAGTGCAGCATGCATAAATATAAATTTACATCACAAAAAAAACATGGCATAATTAAAGTATTATTGTCGAGCAAAGGGATGGAGACTATGTTTAATAATACTGATACTAAAGGTATAGATATGATGACGATGAGCGACCAAGCGATTTGGGCTATGCAACGATTTCCGCAACGATGTATTATGCTTTTGGATGCATTACGTGATGGTGTTTTGAAGGAAATAGGATTTAATCCCACTCCCCACCAACTTAGTCAATTAATTAATCAAATAAATAATGAGCGCATTGATTCGGGTAACAGAAGCGCTCTTATTAAAATAATAGCAAATCCTATTTTTATTAAGAAGAGCACTGACTTCTCCGACATTAGGTCCAAGCTTTCTGATAGCTACCAAAAAGAGTATTGTGATGCCGCAATAAACAAAATCCCCAAATTGATCAAGAATGTATCTGACTTCTGTAATTGGAAACAATCGTTTTCTGTTGAACAGAGTGAGGCGTATTTTAATAGTATAAAACATGAGCTCCCCGGGATTACTAAATCCCGATATGACTTCACTGACATTATGTCCAAGCTTTCTGAAGAGCAAAAAAAGGTGTATTTTGATAGTATAAAGATTATCAAGAATAAGCTCCCCGAAATTACTACAAACGTATATGCCTTCACTAACATCATGTCCCATCTTGCTTTAGACCAACAAAAAAATGAGTATTTTAAAGGTGTACTAAATAAGCTAATACAACTTCCTAAAGACGTATATGAATTCATTTACATCATGTCCAGTCTTAGTCCAGAGCAACAAGCAGAGTATTTTGATATTATCAAAGATGCGCTCGCTAGACTTACTACAAAATCATATGTCTTCGAAAAAATCATGTCCAGTCTTGCTTCAGACAAACAAAAAACAGAGTATTTTAAGCTTATGAAAAATAAGCTCCCCAAAATTACTACAAACGGATATGACTTCAAAAAAACCATGTCCGGTCTTCTTCCAAAACAAAAAAAAGAGTATTTGAAATCTGTGAAAGATAAGCTTCCCAAAATTACAGCATCCGCTAATGACTTCATATTCATCATAGAGAGTCTTAATCCAGGTCAACAAGCAAAATATTTTAAGCGTGTGAAAGTTATCAAATACATCATGGATAGTCTTAATCCAGGTCAACAAGCAAAGTATTTTAAGCGTGTGAAAGTTAAGCTCCCTTTACTTACTAAGAGCGGACACGACTTCAAATACATCATGGATGAACTTAATACAGACCAAAAAGCAAAGTATTATGACCTTGTGAAAAAGGAGCTCCCCAAACTTACTACAGACGGAGATAACTTCCAAAAAATAATGTCCAGTCTTTCTGAATTGCAAAAAACGGAGTATTGGAAACATGTGAATAATAAGCTCCCCGAAATTACTACAAACGTATATGCCTTCACTGACATCATGTCCAGTCTTAATACAGACCAAAAAGCAGAGTATTTTGGTATTATAAAAGATGAGCTCGCTGAACTCACTACAAGAGCACATGTCTTCAAAAAAATCATGTCCAGTCTTGGTAAGCAGCAGAATTTGGAGATGGCGTATTTGATGCGTCTAGATGATCCATTAACATATATAAACAGTTCAGACCTTGACGACACCGAAAAAGTAAGACTTTTTAAAATTACTGATCTTTGCAAATCGATAGCAAAAACAATCGATAAAAAAGAAATACAAGAGGGGGAATTACTAAATAGAATATACGATCCAGCAAATCAAGATACCCCAGAGAAACCTCTGAAAGATGCTATGACTTTTTACAATGCGGCAGAGAAACAACTGGAGAAAAATGGGCTAAGTGTTACTAATCCTTCACCGTAATGATAAAACCAAGGCTTGATTTAAAGAAAATTTTGAAAAAACAATTGCTTAAACAAAGATTTTTGTATATATGCAAAAAAAAGCTACAAATTACCTTAAAGCCTTATCTCCTTCTTAAGCCAATGCGTCGAAAATGTACATTGCACAATCTAAGGCCCTTAACTATCAGTCAAATGCATTAAACAAACACTTTAGATCTTTTTTTACTGTAAAAATTATCAGCGTAAATACCCGCCAATATTATCTACAAGCAAAAACAATACACACTAGTTTTAGCTAAAAAATGCTGCTAAAATGTGTAGTATTATTTTTATAGAAGTTTGTAATGTTTTTATTTCCCTATCGTAGTGTTTTATGTTTGATCTGTGCTTTTGTAAGCAGCTTATGCCTGATGCCTCTTTGGATTCGCTACCTTAAAAACAAGCATTATCATCAAATTATCCGCGATAATGGTCCTCGCACCCATCTTGAAAAACCGCATACGCCCACCACTGGCGGATTAATGATTATTCTTTGCATCAGTTTAAGCGTGCTGCTTTTTGCCCCTTTGAATGCCTACTTAATTTTACTATTAATAGCGCTGTGGGGTTTTGGCCTGATTGGCTTGGTAGATGATACCTTGAAAATAAAAAAGCAACACAGCACCGGACTTTATGCCAAAAGTAAATATATACTCCTCTCACTTTTAAGTTTGCTTCTTTTAGTTGGACTCTATTACTTATTGCCCCACTCTCACCATTTCCAATTTATCCCATTTTTGCATCAAGCGCTGCCTATTGGCTTTATCGGCACCTTAATATTTGGTTATTTTGCACTTGTGGGTACCAGTAACGCTGTGAATCTTACCGATGGCCTTGATGGTCTCGTGAGCATGCCCATTATCATGAGCGCGATGGTATTTTTTATTATTGCCTCAGCTGGTGGCGCTGCCACCATTCCCGCTCACTGGCATATGATGCAACAAAGTCAGTTTCATACTGTAGCGCTTTTTTTAATTAGTATAGTGGGCGCAACTTTAGGGTTTTTATGTTACAACTGCTACCCAGCTAAAATATTTATGGGCGATGTGGGTTCTTTAGCCCTAGGCGGCGTGCTTGCCTTATCAGCCATGATGCTCTCACATGTCTTTTTACTCTTAATTGTAGGTGGAGTGTTTGTTTTAGAAACCCTCTCGGTTATCCTTCAAGTGGGCTATTTTAAAATCAGCAAAGGCAAACGTATCTTTAAAATGGCGCCCTTACACCACCACTTTGAACTACTTGGTTGGAGCGAAACCAAAGTAACTCATACCTTTTGGATACTCTCCTTGGTATTTTTAATTCTAAGCCTGCTTGCCATTGGAGTGTGGTAGTGGCGCAAAACCATAAGAAATATTACACCCCTAGTCAACGAAAACCCTATTTTCTTATTCTAGGCATGGGACAAACCGGACAAAGTTTTGCACGGTTTTTGCAGGCACACCCACTATTAATATTTGATAGTCGCAACAAAGAGACACTTAAAAAACCTTTTCAATCAATCTCTAAAAACGCCACGCTCTACCTTGAAACCCTCCCCCAAGCGCTCCTAGCGCAAGTACAAACCATTTTTATTTCTCCAGGTTTTGATTTAGAACACCCCATATGCCAATATGCAAAAAAACATGATATTCCCATGCTTAGTGATAGCGATGTATGGGTACATCATAACGACACCCCCATTCTTGCTATCACCGGCACCAATGGAAAAACCACCAGCTGCAATCTATTAGCAGCACTGTTAGAAAGTGCAGGTAAAAAAACCCAAGTTATGGGTAATAATGGTATACAAATGCTTGATCATATCACAAATACAAATCTTGATTATGCGGTGATGGAACTCTCTAGCTTCCAACTAGAGCGCAGCGGCCATTTTCATGCCCATTGCGCCACTATTTTAAATATTAGTCCCGATCACCTAGATGTACATCCAAACTTTCAGGCCTATCAACAAGCAAAATATCACATCTTTAAAAACTGTCCACACCCTGTTCTTCCTTCAAATTTAGACCACACAGCAATTCCAAATGCGCATATCGTATCACAGCAAACTAAGCCACAAGAACAGAGCGTTTGTATGATAAAACAAAAAATTTACTATGGTCTTGAGCCACTTATAGATACATCGCAATTAAGCCCCAGTTTATCTTTTGCCCATCAAATACACAATCTTCTTCTAATTTTGACAATGTTAAAAGTTATTGGTATCCAAGCTGATGGTTTCAAATCAACACTTGAAAAATTTGCAGCTCCAGCCCACCGCCTTGAAACCATTAAGCACGAACCTGTGCATTGGATCAATGATTCTAAAGCCACTAATATTCCAGCTACCATTGCTGCATTAAAAAGCCTGAGCCCCAAATCTATTATTCTCCTTCTTGGCGGTGTGGGGAAAGGACAAGACTTTAAAACATTGGCACAATTTCTAGATCACAATCGCCTTAAAAAGATTATTATTTTTGGTCAAGATCAAAGCTATCTCTACCAAACATTACAAGCCCATCAGCCACTCAAGTGTGACACTTTAGAGCAAGCCGTTGTCATGGCAAATCAAGCTGCACAAAACAAAGATATTGTTTTATTATCACCAGCTTGTGCCAGCTTTGACCAGTTCAAAGATTTCCAGCACAGGGGAGAGTGTTTTAGACAATTGGTGGGCACATTAAGCGATTAAGCCTATAAATCATCAACATTATCAAAGGAAAAATGCTTCATTGCTTCTCCCTTATCACCAATATCAGCCAAAGCTTCAATACCAATTTCTAAATGCAAATCTACATATTTACTAGAAACCGCCTGATCAAGCTTTTCGGTTTTTACCCCATCTGGAACCATGGGTAAATCTGAAACCAATAGCAATGCACCGCGTGGAATGTTATTGGCATGACCGGTAATAAACAAGGTTGCTGTTTCCATATCTATCCCAATAACTGATAAGTCTCTTAAATAGTTTTTAAATTCTTCATCCCATTCCCACACTCTACGGTTGGTGGTATAGATAACCCCTGTACGGTAGTCTAATTTGTGCTTGAGTAATTTAGACGAAACAAATTTATGCAACTTAAACGATGGCAGAGCTGGAACTTCTGGCGGATAATAATCATCTGAGGTTCCCTCACCGCGCACTGCGCCAATAGGCAAAATAAAGTGGCCTATTTCTGTTGATGATTTTAATCCTCCGCACTTACCTAGCAATAAAACACCTTTGGGTTTACGGGCAGAGAGAAGATCCATTATGGTTGCAGCATTGGGCGAGCCCATACCAAAATTAACCATCGTAATGCCATCTTGATTGGTACACGCTTGCATCGGTTTATTTTGCCCATGAATGGGAGCATTAAATTTAGCCGCAAACTTTTCTAGGTAATTGCTAAAGTTGGTTAAAAGAATATAATCACCAAAGGCGTCAATCTCCATACCGGTATAGCGTGGCAACCAATTTTCAACAATCTGAGCTTTTGTTTCCATGTCCATTCCCCTTTATATTTTATTTTAAGTATCGCTCTTATTTTTTTCAATAACCTCACCTTCAATAATAGTGCCAGTACTATCATCATTGCTTGCTGTTGCCTCTGGTGCAGCCTCACTGTCAAGAGGTGCTTTTGTAGATGTGGATTTTTTCTTTTTAGGCTTTGCAAAGCCCATGCCCATACCTGACTGCATGGCTTTAGCTAAAAGGCGATTAGCACACCATTTTTGAACTTTAGGAATCCACATAACAAGCGCCAAAACTGAACTGATAAAGCCTGGAAAAATAAATAGTATTGCAACTAAGGTATTGCCTATCATGCTAAATATTTTTCTCGGATCGGTTTGCATCATCATCGCCGTTGGATTTTTAAATGCCATAAGATTTTGGCGACTTAAGAGCAAAATGCCAATAGCCATCGGTATTAAGAGAAATAATAAGGCCATTCCAAAGCCTAATATTTGGGCAACCATATAAAAAACACTGCATTCTAATGCCAGCCATAATAAAATCCATAATGGTAATTTTTTCATTGTCTTTCCTTTTTTTTCCTTTTTCCTTAACCCGTCTCTATTCTTGACGTTTGTAATCATCTTCAAAACGTACGATATCATCTTCACCCAAGTAAGAGCCTACTTGCACCTCAACGATAACCACTTCTTCCTCTGTAAAGTTAGCTAAACGATGTTTTGCTTCCACTGGAATATACACGGCTTCATTGACTTGATAGTCCTTGCGTTCTTCATCAATTTGAATTGTTGCAACACCTTTAACCACAACCCAATGCTCACTGCGCTTAAAATGCTTTTGCAATGAAAGCTGCTGACCGGGATGCACTGAAATTGTTTTTACTTGATAGCCACTATCCATCGCCACCGTCGTGTAAGAACCCCAAGGTCGCTGATAGGTTTGTTGTACTTCGTTGATGCTCATATCAATCTGCCATTAACCATATTGCCGCAGATTATACCTTAGTTCTTAGTTTTTGGCCAGAGCCATGCAGCACCACGCTTACCACTATCACTGCCATATTGTGCGCACAACAGTGGAGTATCGACTTTACTGGGACAAAACAAATACTTCTGCCATAACGCTGGCACCTTCTGGTAAATGGGCGTAAAGTGCGACAAGCCACCGCCCAAAACGATGGCATCAGGGTCAATAAGGTTTATAACCATAGCAAAAGCCCGTGCTACATGATGCAGGTATTGATCCATAATAGCGATGGCCTGGTCATCTTGCTGATGGTATAGGGCGACAATCTCTTTAGCACTTGCTGTTTTTTGAAACTGTTGCTCATAAGCCCTGGCTAAACCGGTTCCAGATAAGTGGGATTCTAAACAATTATGTAATCCACAGTAACAAGCAGGACCAGGAAGCTCATGTGCTTCTACCCATGGCATAGCAATATGACCCCATTCTGCGCCAATAAGATTACGACCATGATTGAGTTTTTTATCCACGACTAAGCCACCGCCTAGTCCCGTTCCTAAAGTTGCCCCAAAAACCACCTTATGGTCTTTTGCTGCACCATTCATGGCTTCAGACAACACAAAGCAATTGCCATCGTTGCTGCTACGTATGTTTTGTCCTAAGGCTTGTTCTAAATCAGCGATAAACGATTCATCATTGAGCCATAAACGATTGCTATTGCGCATTTTTCCGGTTTTTGGACAACAACTGCCTGGGTGGGCAATACCTATGGTAAAAGGGTAAAAGGCACTATCAATCTCTTTGACCATTGCAATAATGGCCTTGCATAAGCCTTCATAATGATCGGGCGTAGCAACAGTTTTTTCAAAGCAAACCTTCTCGCTTGTAGCCTCTATCATAATAGCAGCAATTTTTGTCCCACCAATATCTATTCCAAATCGATACATGTTTTTCCTTGTCCTAAGTTTTCCTAAAAGAAGCTTAGCAAAATGCCTGCCGCGTTGCCAGGATAAAACAAAAGCAAAAACATGGTAAAACTTTGTATCAAAAAAATTTAAACGTGACAGTTTTTTACTAGTACATTATCGTTATATTGACAGACGATAAATTTGTCACTATATTCTGGCCTTTTAACCTATACCCAAGCACAAGCTATGATCAACTCTAAGGCGTTTAAACCAGCAGAAAATATTTTTGCCCAAATAGATATACTAGCACTAACAAAACAAAAGTCTCTACTTAAAAAACATATTCTAAGCTTAGTACAAAAAAAAACTAAAGACACTAAAGCCTCCTGGCTTACTGAGCAAATTTCTGCTCTTGCATGCTATGGTTTAAACTATAACTGGTCAAAGAATCAACTAACGCAAAAAAATTATCGCGATATCTGTTCTTACCTAGAAAAAGATAAATTTCAAATAACCGGAATGCACTTTAGTCAAGAAGTTTTAATATTAGATACGATTGTTTTTCTTATCCTTGCAAGCAAAATAAAGCCTAAAAGGCTCATAACTCAAGACGACCCTTTTCTTAAATTGCTGCGGAACGATATAACAATATGGAGTCCAAACAACCTGGATTATAATATGGCTATTATTGCCACAGGACTTAAAAACAAACTTGATTCACAACGTTTTACTCCAGAATCTTTCAATACACAGGAGAAAAAAATATTTAATTTATTTGAGTCTTTTAGTGTTTTTCTAGATACAAAGTCTTTGTCGTTAGACCCAACAACCTGCGCACTTAATGAAGAGGGTCATATCGACCAAATTTTTCTCTGCTTAAACGTATCAACACGCCATATTTTTCACTATATACAGCGCAGTATTGCCATTACTCTTCCACAAGAAATCTCAACAAGAGAAGCAATTGTCAATTTTTTTCAAGAACTACATCAAGGGCTCTACTTAGCGCTTATTACCAGTTTACCTTTTTCAAAAGAGCCTCAATACATAAGTAGCTATATGATGCATGCAAGCTGGACCCTACTGTATGTGCTCAAACATTTATTAAGCCATGGAACGATCGCTTATGGAGATATACCCCATCTCTTGCAAGATTCTGTTTTTGAAGCGCTTAATGAAAAGATGCCCTTATATTCTTTTTCTCAAATGATCCATGCATTATTAAACTTTTTACATCTTCCTGATAGAAAAACCTTTGAAAAAGCCACCTTGCTTTTGATAGAATCTTTCAATCATGCAGCATGCCAAGTTCAGCTAAATAGTCAACACAAGAAAAAAGTGGATGCTGTTTCTAAACTGCAAGATTATATCGACCAAGGACTACAAAGTCACAATCCTTTGTGGATGAGCACAACTAGCGGTTTTGAGTTATCCGAAATTATAGCTGCTTTGGTGCATACTAGCTTATGCATTATTGAATACCCAAAAACCTTAAGCTTCCCTTTGTTCTTGAACAGTAGATGGCGTACCTTCCTTTTTGATTATCAAGACTTGTTTGTGATTCCCCCAATTACCTGGGAGGCACCGCATGGGGCACTCAAGCACTTAGAAGATCATGATGTATTTAAAAGGCTTATGGATGGAATACCTGAAGATTCTGAAATTTATTTTTCAGATTACAGCTACTATGAAATCAATAAAGAAAAAATAGAGAACCTATACCAAGAGCTAGGTCTTCATGATGAACAAACCTTAAGAACTTTAATGATGTTGTTAAGCTTTGATCTGGGCCTACCCAATACCCTATCTAGATTCAAAAGAAACTATACCCTATTTCAATCAACCATAATCAAATCTGAAGAAAAACTCCAGTTAGAGGAAATACATGAAGCATTCCAAGGCTTGATGCATAGCTATACTATTTCAAAAATGATCAATAAAATTAATGAACTAAATCGCATTATTTCAATATCGACATCACCTTTTTTTCTTGATGGTGATGCTTATCATTATTTTAGCAAATTAAAAAAACGGCTCTTTCTTTTATACCATATGGCCATGGTCAAAAAAACAAAATTTCCTGATACCTTTTTTAGCCCACCAGAGCTTGTTCAAATAGCCCATTTAATCCACTACAGTAACTTTCCTACGCCGCATATTGAAGATAATGATGTTGATACATGGCTTAAAAACGCGCCTCCAACAAAAACGGTAGAAGCGCTTTTATGTTCAGATTTCCCTAGTCTAAGAGACATGTATCATCATTATCCGCTCAGTGCAGTCCTTACCCCTTGTCTTTCTCCGGATGTTACCGATAACGAATATTTAAATATGCTCCACGTTGATCGGTTACAAAAAGTGTGTGAAATAACTACAGTACTTGAACCTCAAGCGCTTACCGATATCGATATTCAAATGTTTTTGACAATGCCTAAAAGCTTGCAAAGGTCTTTTATGTCTCAACTTATTATGCAATTAAAATCATATCATCCAGAAGATACCAAACTCAATTATAATAATTTTTCTTTTGCGATGATGTATTTAAACGGAAAATCAACCCTACTTGGCTCCATAGACTATCAAGACCCTGATAAAAAAGAAAAAAGCATCATTATACCTTTCGTGTTGAATATTTCATTATACCTTCATGGGCATCAATTAAAATTCAATGCTCACAAACATAATACCTTATGGCTAAACCGCTTTTCTGATATTTTCTCCTTGAATATGCTTGCCTGGTACCCAAAATATTTCTTCTTCAATAAAGCCAAAGCCCCATTAGATGAAACGATGCACCAGCATTGTGATGATTTATTAAATAGCATCAGACAATCACATGATAGGTTGCTAGAAAAATTTACGAATAGTTGCAATCTAAATAAATCACTGCTGCTCAAGCGCCTACAGTTGCAAAAAGAAATAAAAACAATATTTACTGAAAAAGATCTTGATAAAACTCAAAAGCATATTGTAGTAAAAGAGGCTATAGACGCTTATTTAAAAAAAGAGTGGCAACAACTTAAAGATGAGTATCATATTGAAGCATATTATCGTTTGTTTGCGCAAAGCATCCTTATGATTAACACGAATATAAAACATTTTGATGAGCAAAGCTATGAAACTGATTTTATTGATTGCGTTCGGCTTGGCAAGATGCGAAGTAGTGAACTATTTCAATACTTTATTGGCCATTTCGAACGATCAATACAAGATTATTATCCAGGTCAAACGCTCAACAATATGCATCTGTTATATTATCCCAAAACCTTAAAAATGGCTCAAGAGGTTCTCAAAGACATTCAAGCAGCCTTTATTATCCAAGCATTCTTTAGAGCCCAGCATCCACACATAAGCAAGATCAAAAGCTTACGCTCTTGTATTTTACTACAAGCTGTTTTTAGAGGATGGCATATCAGAAAGGACCTTGCTCAAAAAAATGATGCAGCCCTGGTGATTCAAAATATTTTCCAATGCCTAAAACAAGCCAAGGCTTTGGACCGCAAAAAAAGAAAAGCTATCATAATGCTACAAGCACGCTATCAAGGTTATAGTGATCGTAAAAAAAATGCCGCTATCATACATGCTCTAGCTATAATCAAAGAGCAGCGTATAGAACAAAAGACACAGGCTGAAAAAGAGTTAAAATGTAAATTAGAAGAACAAAAGACACAGGCCGAAAAGGAATTAAAACGTAAATTAAAAGAACAAAAGGCACAACTGGTTAACAAAGATACGAGAATAGCACAGACAGAAAAAAGTCTAAAACAAGTTCGGGAAAAAACAAAAATGATTCAAGCAGATTTTCTTCAATTGCAAAAAGAATCAACTCTAGGCTTAAAGAAACAACAAAGAGATAAAGCACAATTTATTGCACAGCATCAAAAAGATAAAATAGCTTTAGCACAATTACGCGCACAAATAAAAAGTAAAGATGCTAGCATATCTCAAGGGAGCACAGATAGTAAAAAAATGCAACAAACCCTATCTATAATTCGCCTGCAGCAAAAAGCAGATCAAGAAAACATCACGGCACTGCACCAAGCATTAGATACTCAATCTTCAAAATATAAGGCTATAAAAGCAGATCTTAGCGTAGCGCAACAAGAAATAACACGACTGAACCATACAGTAGTGCAGCTCAATGCTCGTCTAAATCCTCTCACTGCACAACATGCCGCGATACGTGCAGAGTCAAGGCATGATAAAGACCAAATTGCGCATCTTAATGCAGAACTTGTAGCTGCACAAAAAACAATTCAAGCATTTATGAAAGCACACGACACTTTCTCCTATGAAGATAGCGACACGGTACATTTTTATCCGTCCTTGCAACAAGATCCCACAGGATCCTCTTCTAGTTTAGGACCACAATAAAATAGAACTCGAAATACCAAGTTTTCTCGAAAAAAAGTCCTTAGTGACCTTGTGGATAAGTTTGTAGATAAGCCTGATGATAAGCACTAGGATATCTTGTGTAAGAAGGAGGGATAAAACAGGCACTTTAGTCATAAGGCTTATTTTATCCCAGCGAATCCCAAGCTTATCCACAAGATATAGCTAGCCTTTCATTTTCAATTTACTACTATATTTCATAGCCTTATATCATCTATACCGTTTTTTGCGCTCCTTAATAATAATAATAATCTTCTTTTTTAAGAATAATATATAATTATTAAGCTATGCATTTTTAGCCTATTCTTTGCATCATCTGAAGCCTATTTGCTTCATACTTGGAAAAAGATTATAAAGGTCTTTAAAAAAAGATTGACTTTATGAGTAAAAACAGTATAATTGCAAGACTTTTTAGATGAGGACCTATAGATGAAACGTACATTTCAACCAAGTAATATCAAGCGTAAACGCAACCACGGCTTTCGTGCACGTATGGCCACTAAAAGCGGTCGTCAAATTCTTAACGCACGTCGCGCTAAAGGACGTACTAAGCTTAGTGCCTAAGCTAGCCATATGGCATTAGCTTCTAAATATAAGCTCGATGCACAAGGCTTTAGTCGTGTATTTGACCATGGCAAAGCCTATCGTAAAGCATTTTTCATTGTTTTAGCAATTCCTGTAAATAAGCAAACTGGCAAAATAGGCGTAGTCGTTGCCAAGCGAAATATTAAATCCGCTGTTGCCAGAAATCGTTTCAAACGGGTTCTTTATCACTGGTATCAGCAGCATCAAAATGTATTTTCCAATTTTGATATGGTTGTACTGGTGCGATATCAGGCCGCCAGTGCATCCAAGGAGCATATTCAAGCATGTTTAGATCAATTACGCGCTTTATTGTTACCGGCGTAATCATCAAGTGTCTGTTATTAGCACTTTTGTTTTTTTATCGTTACGTAATTAGCCCATGGCTGGGTCCGCGCTGTCGTTTTTATCCGACCTGTTCGGTATATGCTCAAGAGGCGCTTCGCGTATATCCTTTGCACCGGGCATTAATTTTAATATTTAAACGCATTATTCGCTGTCATCCTTATTGTCAAGGAGGCGTGGATCCGTTACCATGCATGCAACTTGAAAAGAAGGAAAAATAAAATGAACGAAAAAAACCTCCGTTTAGGCATTATAATAGCGCTGTGTTTGGTAATGACCATGTTATTTAGTCGTTGGCAAATTATGTTCCCGCCTAAAGCTGCCGTTACGCCAACT
This sequence comes from uncultured Gammaproteobacteria bacterium, assembly GCA_902563055.1. Classification (GTDB taxonomy): domain Bacteria; phylum Pseudomonadota; class Gammaproteobacteria; order Francisellales; family CACEW01; genus CACEW01. Next base: position 13,629 of record CACEWE010000032.1, read on the forward strand.
GTACCATCAACGCAAGCTGCAGGATCGGCCAATAGTGAAATACCACAAATTGCTACTGCCAATAGTGCAAGTACTGCGGTGGAATCTTCTCCAGTTTCTGCCATGAAGGAAGGTTTTGTTGAGGTAAAAACCAATACCTTGGCTGTTAAAATTAATTTAGACAATGGTAATATTATCCAAGCGGCACTTCCACAATATCCTGTAAGTGAAGATTCTTCGGCGCCATTTATGCTTTTAAAAGACAATAATACGTTTCGATATGTGGCCCAAAGTGGCTTATTAAGCAAGCAAGTTCCCGAGTCTATGTCATTTTCTGCTGCGCAACGTCACTATACTATGGGTAAAGGACAAAAAACATTGGATGTGCCTTTAACTTGGACAGGTCCTAATGGACTGACCATTACCAAGCATTATCTATTTACCCAAGGCAAATATGATGTACAAGTACGCTATAACATTGATAACCAAGGCAGCACCGCTTGGCAAGGTCAAATGTATGGTCAGTTAACAAGATCTTCTCAAGGACGTTTCCATAGTATGCTTTCATCTTACACCACTTATGTTGGTGCGGTGGTTTCGACTCAAAAAGAATCCTATCAAAAAGTGAAGTTTAAAAATATGGCTTCAGAGCCTTTTAATGCAGACTCTCATGGTGGTTGGGCGGCAATGGTTGAGCATTATTTCTTAGGGGCTTGGGTTCCAAGTAGTGCGGCTAATAACCATTTTTATTCACAAGTTTACAATAACCAGTATTACAGTATTGGTTTTGCAGGGCCGATGATTCACATTAACCCTGGTCAGTCGCAGCAAGTATCGGCTAGTTTATATCTTGGCCCTGCTATTGCATCATTGTTAAAACCCATTGCGCCGCATTTAGATTTAACGGTTGATTATGGTTTCTTATGGATGTTATCTAAATTCTTATTCTTCATTCTCAACCAATTTTACATTTGGTTTGGTAATTGGGGCTGGAGCATTATTCTATTAACCATTCTTATTAACCTTGTTTTCTCACCGCTTAATGCTGCAAGTTATCGTTCTATGGCAAAGATGCGTCGTTTTTCACCGAAGTTTCAGGCTTTAAAAGAGCGCTATGGCGATGATAAAGTCCAATTGAACAAGGCGATGATGGAGCTGTACTCCAAGGAAAAAATTAATCCGCTTGGTGGTTGTTTGCCAATTTTAATTCAAATGCCGATATTCTTAGCGTATTACTATATGCTCATTGCCAGTGTTGAGCTTAGACAAGCGCCTTTTATAGGCTGGATTACCGATTTATCGGTTAAAGATCCCTACCATGTACTGCCGGTCTTAATGGCCTTAACCATGTTCTTAACTCAACTATTAAGCCCACCATTGCCAGATAAAACTCAGCGTTGGATGATGCGTTTATTACCGGTTGGGATGTTGGCATTATTTTGGAACTTTTCTGCAGGTTTGGTTTTATATTGGGTCTCTAATAACACGATTCGATTCTTACAACAGGCCTACATTATGTTCCGCATGGGCGATTTAAAACTGCCTGGTGTAAAAAAAAAACCAAAAACTAAGCCAGCATGACTCCATCTTGTCCTGAGACGATTGTTGCCTTAGCAACAGCCCCAGGACGATCTGGGGTGGCAATTGTTCGAGTTTCTGGTGCGCTTGCGTATTCATTAGTCGAGCGTATTTGCAAGCTCAAGCCCAAACCGCGCTATAATCATTTTGCCAAGTTCTATGGCAAGGGTGAGGTATTGATTGACGAGGGCTTGGTGAGTTTTTTTCCCGGGCCAAATTCTTTTACCGGTGAGGATGTTGCGGAGTTTCATTGTCATGGTTCTATGGTGGTGGTGGCAGCCTTACAGGCGTATATGGTGCAGCAAGGCGCGCGATTGGCAGAGCCTGGCGAGTTTTCCAAGCGGGCGTTTTTAAATCATAAACTGGATTTAACCCAAGCAGAGGCGATTGCTGATTTAATTGACGCCAGTAGTGTGCAAGGTGCACAAATGGCATTGCAATCACTACAAGGTGTGTTTTCCAAGCAAGTGGATGCAATTGTTAGCGATTTAACTCAGCTTCGCGTGTATATAGAAGCTAGCCTTGACTTTTCAGAAGAAGATATTGATTTTATAAGCGATGGCGATGTGGCAGGACGCTTAGATACCTTAGTCAATCGCACAAGGGCACTGTTGGATGATGCCAGCAGTACGGTGATGATGCAGCAAGGTTTGCAGGTGGTGTTGCTAGGCAAGCCCAATGTAGGCAAATCAAGCTTATTAAATGCCTTATTGGGTGATGACCGTGCTATTGTTACCGATCAAGCCGGTACCACCAGGGATGTGATTCAAGCCAAGTGGCATTGTGATGGGGTGCCGCTGGAGGTGTTAGATACCGCGGGCTTGCATCATAGTAGCGACCAGATTGAGCAAGAAGGTATTCGGCGTACAAAATCAGCGGCAGCAAAAGCCAATATGTTGCTGGTGGTGTTAGATTCTAGTGCAGATCTTGAACAGGAACTGGCCTCTTTAGCAGAGAGTTTAGCGCTTGATTTGCCGATGCTAGTGATTGCCAATAAGTGTGATCTATCAAATGAAAAAGCACGATGCAGTAGTCTTGGTAAGCATCCTTTAGTGTATATCAGTGCCAAGCACGGTGATGGGGTGGCGCTTTTAAAGCAAGCAATTTTTGATTTACTCGGATATCAATGTCCACACGAGGGACAGTTTATGGCCAGGGCGCGTCATGTTGAGGCCTTGGAACTTGCGCTTAAGGACTTGCACCATGGTCAGGAAGTCTTGCGCACGAGTGCCTGTGAACTATTAGCACAAGACCTCTATCAAGCCCAGCAGTATTTGGGTTCTATTACTGGTCAAATTAGTGCTGATGATTTATTGGGTGAGATTTTCTCTTCCTTTTGTATAGGCAAATAAAAAGAATAAAGCATAGGCTAAGGTTTTTAGTCTCAAAATCAAAACACAGGAGCGCTGTATGAGTACATCCGTATTTGAATTATTTTCTATTGGCATTGGCCCTTCTAGTTCGCACACAATCGGTCCGATGCGGGCTATTTTATTATTTCTAAAATCCATTGCATTGCAAGAAAAATTACCGTTTGCATATCAATTAAAAATTGAGCTTTATGGTTCTTTAGCGTTTACAGGGGTGGGACATGGAACCGATAAGGCTTTATTGTTAGGTGCTATGGGCTATGATCCTGAGACGGTTGCGGTTGATGCAATTGATGGGATTATTGAAAAAATAAAAACAACAAAGCAATTACATCTGTTGCAATCGGTGATGATTGATTTTGATCCAAAATCCATTTATTTTCACACCAAGGACACGCTTCCTAAGCACTCTAACGGCATGCGCTTTAGTCTTTTGGATAAAAATGCCAAGCTGATCAAACAGGATATTTATTATTCCGTTGGGGGTGGTTTTGTCGTGACAGAAGCCACCTTTGATAATCCCATTTGCAGTCAAGAAAAGGATATCCCTTATCCTTTTAAGACTGCAAAATCCTTAACTGAATATTGTAGCAAAGCGCACAAAACCATTGCTCAGGTGATGATGGCCAATGAGGAAGTTTTAAGATCAGAGCAAGAGATTAAGCAGCGCTTACACAAAATTTGGGAAGTGATGCGAGCGAGCATTGAAAACGGTTGTAAAAGGGAGGGCATTTTGCCAGGAGGCTTGAAGGTAAAGCGACGCGCAAAAGATTTAGCAGCCAAGCTTAAGAATTTAGAAACAAAGGGCATTCGTGATGATACCAACTGGGTGCATCTTTATGCTATTGCGGTCAATGAGGAAAATGCAGCCGGTGCGCGCATTGTAACGGCGCCAACCAATGGGGCTGCTGGTATTATTCCTGCAGTGCTAGAGTATTATGTACAAAGTCAAGCAAGTGATGTCCAAGAGGCGATTGAGATATTTTTACTAACAGCCGGTGCAATTTGCATTTTATTTAAAGAGGGTGCGTCACTATCTGCTGCAGAAATGGGCTGTCAGGGCGAGGTTGGTGTGGCGTGTGCGATGGCAGCAGCGGGATTATGTGCTGTTTTAGGGGGTGAGGTATCGCAAATACAAAATGCTGCTGAAATTGCGATGGAACACAATTTGGGTTTAACCTGTGATCCGGTTGGTGGTTTGGTTCAGGTCCCTTGTATAGAGCGCAATGCTATTGGTGCCTCACAGGCCATTGCTGCTGCAAAATTAGCGCTGTGTGGTGATGGCGAGCATTTTATTTCATTGGACAAGGTTATTGCAACGATGAAAGAAACTGGTGAGAATATGTCGCATCATTATAAAGAAACCAGTATTGGTGGTTTAGCGCGTGTTAAGATATCGCATCCAGATTGTTAGTGGCTAAGGGAAATACTCTCTTAAAATTTACAGGCCTTTCCTGCGGGCTTAGCTATATTCAAGGCTTT
>CACEWE010000033.1 GCA_902563055.1 uncultured Gammaproteobacteria bacterium
TAAGCTTATTGTAAGCTAAGATAGGCTTATCGCTTTTAAGGTCTTTTAACCCAGCAACCGCATTTTGTAGCGCTTGATGGGTCTGCTTGCTTTGTTTCACACCAGAACCGGCACACGCACTTAAAAAACAACTTATCAGAAGAACCATACAAAAAATGCGCATCACCCAATTCCTTAACAAACTACTTTTCTAACTTTAGATCGTGATTTAATCGCCCCTACCAACTGGCCACAAGCACCTTGAATATCCTCACCCCGTGTACGGCGCACCGTAACCACATAGTTTCGCCCTTTTAAATACTGTGTGAAAGCTTCAATTTGCTCCATACTAGAACAGGTATAATCGACAAAGGGGTTAGGGTTATATGGAATTAGATTGATCATGCATGGCACATCTTTAAGCAAATTGGCTAATAATTTTGCCTGCGCAAGACTATCATTCACGTTTTTAATCATCACGTATTCCACAACCACACGATCCATTTTAGAGATTTCCAAATAGGCTTTTAAAGCAGGAATAAGCTCTTCTAAAGGATATTTTTTATTAATAGGCACAATTTCATTACGCAAGTCATTATCAGGAGCATGCAAGGAAATGGCCAAACCAACTGGTGCTCGCTTTGCGCATTCTAATATTTTAGGAATAATGCCTGAGGTGCTAATGGTAACCCGACGCTTTGCAAGCGAATACGCGTAATCGTCAACAAGAAGATTAGCCACGCTCGCCACCTCTTCTAAATTAAGCAAAGGCTCTCCCATACCCATAAACACCACATTTGAAATGGCCTGCCAAGCAGGAAAATGGTGCATAAGCAAATCACTGGCACCAATAACCTGTGAAAGTATTTGCGCCTTGGATAAATTAGCCTCAAAACCTTGATAACCCGTTGCACAAAACTTGCACTTAAGCGCACAGCCACACTGTGAAGATACACACAAGGTCGCACGGCGCTCTTCAGGCAAATATACACACTCAACCATCGAGGAAGAAGCCGGCATCGTCCATTTGACACTTTGGTCATTTGAAAACAAAGGCTTGGATAGTTTTTGCACCTCCAAACACGCATGCTCTTTAAGTATGGCTCTATCCTGCTTTGATAAACCCTCAATATAATCAAAAGATAAAATATTTTTTTGATACAAACCTTGCATAAAAGGTTTGACCTTTAAAGGGTTGATGCCCCAAGCAGTAAAGTACTGCGTGAGGCTATCGCGAGAGTGACCTATTAAATTAACAAGTGACGGCGCTTTGGACAAAAGCCTCTCCAAAGAAAAATGCTATTTCAGTAGCTGCAGTTTCTGTTGCATCAGAACCATGTACCGCATTGGCATCAATGCTATCGGCAAAATCTGCACGAATCGTACCAGGCGCCGCTTCTTGAGGATTAGTAGCCCCCATTAAATCACGATTTTTTAAAACAGCATTCTCGCCCTCTAAGGCTTGAACCATAATAGGACCTGAAGACATAAACTCAACTAAAGCTGGGAAAAAAGGACGTTCTTTGTGTACTTCATAAAAACGACCCGCTTGCTCTTGAGAAAGATGAATCATTTTTGCTGCAACAATTTTTAAACCGTTTTTTTCAAAACGTGAATAAATATCACCAATCACATTCTTTTTAACCGCATCAGGTTTAATAATAGATAATGTACGCTCAATTGCCATAAGTAGCCTCCTTTATAATAAATGATCAATTAAAACCGCTGGGATTATACCCTATTTTAAAACAAATAGCTATTGTTTTTAACAGCTAGAGCAGGTTCTATCTGCCAAGAAGAACATCGCAGCAAGGACCTAAAAATGATTACTGCTCTTGGTCTTGTTGCTCGGCTTTTTGATGCTGCAAATACGTGAAAAGTTGCTGCAAGAGGGACTCAACTCCATCTTTTGTAACAGTTGAGATAACAAAGTGCGGACCCTTATAGTCTAATTTGGCTAAACAGGCTGCAATAATGTCGTCTAATTCTTCTTCTAATAATAAATCTGACTTATTAAACACCAACCAGCGTGGGTAGCCACTTAAATCTTCCTCATACGCAGCAATTTCATGCTCAAGGGCGATGATAGAATCACATATCTTATCAACATCCTCTAATGCCAAATCAACCATATGCAATAAAACCTTGGTTCTAGATAAATGCTTTAAAAATCGCACTCCTAAACCAACCCCCTGGTGAGCACCTTCAATAAGACCAGGAATGTCTGCAATGACAAGGCTCTCTAATCCCATTTTCACCACACCAAGCTGGGGATACAAAGTGGTAAAAGGATAATCAGCCACCTTAGGATGTGCCTTTGAAACCACTTTTAAAAAGCTTGACTTACCTGCATTTGGAAAACCAAGTAAACCTACATCCGCTAAAACACGAAGTTGTAATTGTACCTGACGCTGCTCACCTGGTGTGCCTAAAGTATGACGCGTTGGCGCTTGATTGGTGGAGGACTTAAAATGAATATTACCCAAACCACGGCGCCCGCCTTTAGCGAGTAATAAAGTACCACGATGCTCGGTTACTTCACCAATACGTTCCTGGGTTTGAAAATCATAAGCAATGGTACCAACTGGAACCCGTAAGTATAAGTCATCAGCACTAGCCCCCGTGCACTGTTTACCTGAGCCATCTTCACCACGCTTTGCTTTGAATTGTTTTTTATAGCGATAATCAATGAGGGTATTGGCGTTTTCATCAGCAAGCAAATAGACAGACCCGCCATCGCCACCATCCCCGCCATCAGGGCCGCCTTTAGGAATATATTTTTCGCGCCGAAATCCGCAACAGCCATTACCGCCATTGCCAGCTAAAACGTCAATAAGGACTTCATCAACAAACTTCATGACAAGGCCCTTATAAACTTAAACCAATGTGCGCTTACAGAAAGAAGCGATTAGGCTTTAATACGAACAAAACGACGGTTTTTCTTAGTGAAAAACTCAATCATACCATCGTTTTTTGCAAATAGTGTATCATCACGACCACGACCCACGCCTACACCTGGGTGAAATTGTGTGCCACGCTGACGTACGATAATAGTACCGGCAGATACGGTTTCACCACCATAGCGCTTTACGCCAAGGTGCTGTGGATTTGAATCGCGACCATTATTGGTACTACCTGCTGCTTTCTTATGTGCCATTTTATTACTTCCTTATTATCGGTTAATCTTTGTAATCTTATGATTTCTTGCTGTCTTTAGCTGCAGCCTTCTTAGGCGCTGCTTTTTTAGCTTCTGCCTTAGGTGCTGCTTTTTTTGCAGCTGTCTTAGGCGCAGCTTTTTTAGCTTCTGCCTTAGGCGCAGCTTTTTTAGCTTCTGCTTTAGGCGCAGCTTTTTTAGCTTCTGCCTTAGGTGCAGCTTTTTTAGCTTCTGCTTTTTGATCGCCGATAGCGACAACTTTAAGCACCGTATATTTTTGACGATGTCCTTGAGTGGTCATAGAATCTTTACGACGACGGAACTTGATAATGCGAACTTTTTTCGCTTTAACTTGATCCACCACCTCAGCTTCTACTTTCATACCTTTTACAAAAGGTGCGCCGACTTGAACTTTCTCACCGTCAGAAACCATTAAAACTTCATCAAATGAAACTTTTTTGCCAGGTTCAACATCAAGTTTTTCTACTTGAAACTCACGACCTATTTTTACTTTATGTTGTTTGCCACCACTAGCAATTACTGCATACATACGCTTATTCCTTGTTATAATCTATAAGTGCTTACTTTAAAAAACACCGCATTCTACAAAAAAACGCAGCAAATTGCAAGATCTTTTTGCGCTTTTTGTGTATCTAAGTAAATCTATGCCTAACAAAGCTTCCAATTACTACGACTTATTGCAAAACCCCCTTTAGGAAATCTTTTGCTTTATCTTTTAAATTGTCTTGAAAGTTATCATGGATTTCTTTTTTTAGCTTCGCTTTGTAAATTGCAAAAAACTGTTTGTTTAAGCTAGCCCAATCAACTGAAAAGTTTAATTTTTCCATAGGCCCTGAGACCGTACTTGGAATATAAAGTTGTGTTTGGGCATCATACGGGTCTGGTTTTAAATTCAGCGCTAGTTGTGCTTGTAATGGCTCTATTTGACCGCCACCACTTAGATCAACCACAAAGCCTTCCCCTGTAATATTAGCGCCTGTTAGTTGATATTGATTATTGCTGATATTAGTCGTTATTTGCGCCTTATGAATAAGGGTCTTTTGATCGCGTTTTTCTGACAAGTCACCGCTTGGAATGGCTTCTTTTAATGCCTTAAAGGATTGTTTTCTACTTTGATCTTTGCCTTGACCCACAACTATATTATTTAAATCCGCAAGCATATTAGGAACATCAAGCCCTAAGAGCGTGCTAGGACCAAGATTAAAATTAATTTGACCAGCAAGCTTATGGGCTTTGATTTGATTTAGTGCAGTTAAATTATCATCTAAATGCATAGTATCTATAATAAACTTAGCACCATTAAGGTCTGCGTAATCACTAAGATCAATTTGTGTAAGGTCCGCACTTCCCTTTAACTGGGCACCGGCAAACTGATATTGCTGCTTGATATGAAGCTTTGTTGGGCCAACATTAGCCTTTAGCTTAAGATCCATCGTATCTTTTGCCAGCTTGGCCCTAAGGCTGAATGCACTGGATTGATATTGATCTTTCGCGCCGTATAAGAATGTCTCAGAGCTGATACTTTTTGCAAGTGCATACAAATCCACAGGCTTAGTTTCAAAGCGCACTATAGAGACACCTGAATCTTGTGACTTAACCGTAAAATGCGCATCCAACAACTGGTTAAGATTCCAGTTTTGATCCAGCGATACAACATGTGTATTAGGGTTATAAGCACCTTGACCGGTGATATTTAAATTAAGATTCGAACGCGCATCACTCTTGTCTGATGCAGTGTGTTGCGCTGTGGCTAAAAGATTTAATTGATTGTAAGAAAGAGTGCCATCTTTAGAAACCTTAAGGCTCGCTCGCGCATTGATACTAAAGTTTAGTTTAGGCTGATTACTATTTGCATGCATTTGGATTTCAAGCGGCATAGGATGATCCAACTGCACATCTTTAATGGCAAAGCGATCTAAAACAAAAGTGTTTTTCACATTAGCCTGAAGGTCCTCATAAGAAACGCTAATATCGCGCACGCTTAGTTTTTTCACCAATATCGCTAAAAACCCACTATGATCCTCAGCCTTATCAACATCTTGTTTTTTTCCATTGCCTGCATCATTAGAGGGCAAGGCACTTGGCAAAGTACTTTGTGACTGTATCGCGTACCAGTTGGCTGCTTGATCATTTTTTCGGGTTAAATACAAATGCACGCCTGAAATATCAACACTACCTATTTGAACTTCCCCTTTGAAGAGCGTCCAAAAATTCAGGCCAACTGAAGCATGGGCAAGGGTTAACATGTTTTCAGGAGAGTAGCCCTTGGCATTTTCAACTTCCACATCCGAAAGTGCAAGTGATAAATGTGGCAACAAATGCCAAGAAATAGGTCCTTTAAAATGAACATGCAAACCGGTATCTTGAACTATCTTCTGTTCAATCTCAGGCTTAAACTTATTAGGATTAACGAATAAAACCAATAAGAAAAAGCTTAATAATACCAATAATATTAAACCTAAAATGCTATAGAGTGTATATTTTAACCAGCGTTTCATGCCATTAATCCTTGTACAACGTGGCAGCCATCATACCACATAAAAAGCTTGCAAACCATGATAATTCAACTGGTTTTTACGAACATTAACCGGTCAATCACATGCACTTGGTTCACCAATTCCTTGTTTTTTAGGTACTTTACCAGTATTTGTTTCATCTAAGCCTAATAAAGCATGTGCTGCAGAACTGTCTTCGCTTGCATATTGACTACCACTTTCTTCCCGCTTTCTTTTTGTGCCCTCACTTTTGAGCTCTGCTTGGCTTGTATCATATGCTTTTTGTATTGTAGCTTGACTAGCTTCTTGCATTTGACCAACAAATTTCAAACCCACACCAAGCGGCAAGGCCCGTACCATATTGAGCGCTTTTTCACCATCCATGCCTGAATGTATAACCAGACAAGCGTGGGGATTCAACTCTTTATCAATTTCATCTACAGCCCTTAACGCTTCTTGGCTTTTATTATATGCTTTTTGAATTTTATCTTTCATAGCTCCTTCGAATCTGCCCAATTTCAAACCCACACCAAGTTGCAAGGCGCTTACCCATTTAATAGCCTTATCAAAAAATACGTAGATAGGGGTAGGAATCCTCATATAAGCTCCAGCATTCAACGCTTTGACGATTATAGCTCCTTGTTTAACATCCATCTCTTTAACCAAACATAGACACCGACCTCTTTTCAAAACTTTAGCAATTTTAGCTCCTTCCTCTCCAGTCATCCAGCGATGTAAAACTACACACCAACCATATGGCAATTCTTTAGCAATTTCAGCTCCTTGTTCACCATTCATGCCAATAGGTAAAGCTAGAATAAAAGGGCCGGGCGGAAGCGCTGCACCCATAACACACAATAGTTTCGTGACCGTCACCCTCTCATCATCAGTCAAATTTGTTATAGGATATGTTGCAATTACAACTATATTTAATACCTTTATCATAGCCTCTAACTGCTTTTTATTTGAATTTAAAGGAATACTAAGATTTTGATGCTCTTGAACACCAGGTAAGCCTTGTTTCACACGCACTGTAAAAAACTTTTCTTTCTCACTTGTACTCACCTTACCTTTTTGCATATTAAAACCCCTTGGAATACCCCCCCCATAGCCAGGAGAAGATTTAAAAACTTATAATAAACATAAATACAAAACAAATCAATAATTAAAAATCATATAGAAATATAATAAAACTTAATAGTCAACATAAATCAAATAAATACATAGGACGGAAAAACCTTTGCCCTTGTGATGGTTAAATCTGTAGAACAGATAAATATCGATAAATCTGCCATAGAGGCAGGCTGATGTATATACAATTCCTATAAAGAAAGCAAACCTGATGGGATTAAGTGATCAATCGCTTAAAATTTTCACTTGTAGCTGCTGCTATAGTTTCTGGCAATACACCACGAAGCGCTGCTATAAAATCTACCACATGTACGGTATAAGCCGGCTGATTAGGCTTGCCGCGAAAGGGTGTTGGCGCCAAATAGGGCGAGTCGGTTTCAACCAACATACTCTCAAGCGGAATCTTCTGTGCCGCTTCTTGCAAAGCTTTGGCGTTTTTAAACGTTACAATACCTGAAAAAGAAATCATGCAATCCAAGTCTAAAGCCCGCTTTGCAATGGCATAATCACCAGTAAAACAATGAAAAATAGCTCGCACACCAGGATACGCTGCAAGCGTTGCTAAAACCTCATCAAAAGCATCACGACAATGGATAATTAACGGCTTCTTCGTTAATAAACTCGCTTTAATATGTTCCTCAAAACGTTGCTGTTGCCACAAAGGCTTATCTTTTTGATAATAAAAGTCCAAGCCCGTTTCCCCAATAGCCATAATTTTAGGATGCCTAGAAACCAAATCAACAATCTCACTTGCACAAGGAACCTCTCCTGGCTTCTCTGTTGGATGCAAACCCACCGAACCATAAACATTTTCATATCGTGTACACAGCTCAACAATGGTGTCAATTTGCTCTAGATGCAAACACACATTAAGCATTTGCATGACACCACTTTGCCGTGCATTTTCAATCACCACATCCAAGGTATCTTGGTATAAACTTAAATCCAAACAATGTAAATGACAATGTGAATCAACAATATGCATCCGCACGCTCCTTTGCAAAAAACCATAACAGCACCATATGCTCTAAAAATAAAGTTTTGTTGAGCCCCTTAATATTTTTTAAATCCACACTTAATGCACTATAACGATCATATAAAGACCAATATGGATGGCCACTATCGGTTTCTTCCTTAAGAATGCTATGCAAATGATGCATAAGTGATTCCAGCAATATTGTAAGATCTACTGATTGAAAATCTTGGACTATATCCAGGGGCTTTTGATCACTATCCAAGGCATCCAACCACTGTGCTAAAACGGGTGCGTCTTTACTTTTGGCTAACCCCAGAGCTTTAAGCGGTGCATACTGAGCCTGCGCTAATAATGCAGAGGCTTCAGGCTCCGGCGGTAAGTTTTTCTCAATCCAACGTTGACAAGCAGCATCTTTTAAAGCACTTTTCACACGATAACTTTGCACCCTAGAACAAATAGTTGCTAATAGATCACTCTGCTTAGGCGTCGTTAAAATAAAAAGAGAATTTTTTGGTGGTTCCTCCAAAGACTTCAAACAGGCATTAGCCGCTTGAATACTCATGTGTTGTGCATTGGCAATCACTATCACCTTATACCCCCCACAATAAGCGCCTTTCATCAAAAACGACTGCATCTGGCGCACTTCATCAATGGCGATGGTACTTTTACCCTCAGGAGCTTGTAGGATGTATAAATCAGGGTGGGCATTAATAGGGTCAAGCAAAGCCTTCTGCTTAGTATCCCGAGATAAAACCGTATGGGCAAGTGCAAAAGCCAAATCCACCTTCCCCATGCCCTCATGGCCTTCAAACAACAAGGCATGACCAAGGCAATTGGCAGCAAAAGCATCTTGCAATGTCTGAAAAAGAGCACTGTGCCACGGATAAACTTGCATACTTCTTTGCGCCAATTTTAAAAGCCCTATAGTAGCGTTTTTGCTGCTTAGTGTCTAGCTAAGAGCGGCCAACCTCGGTGACACCCTTTAGCTGTTTTAGATATTTTTGTACTTCCAGCAGCTCTTGTTGATTATAAACCTCTATGGCAATTTTTAGCTTTGCTATTTTAGCGCCCTTTGCCGAAAGACGATCAATAGCCGTTAAAGGAACTTTGTGTTGCGAGAGCACCTGAGAAACCTGACGCAATAACTCCTGATGCCACGGTGCATGAATAAACAAGACCACACTATAACGCCCTGTAGATTCTCGCCCCCAATCCACCTCCACAATATGGTCTGGCGCACGCTCCATGGCAATTGCAAGCTGCTTGCAATCACTACGATGGACACTAATACCACGGCCTTGGGTAATATATCCAACCACTTGATCCCCATAGACCGGCTTGCAACACCCGGCCATTGAAAACAAAAGATTATCCACCCCATCTATCGTTAAACTTTGACTTTTAGTCATGCTTGGCTTGGCCAAACTAACCGGAACTGTCGCTTCCTTCTCAAGAGCCACATGACCTTTAGCCAACTGCAGAAAGTCAATAATAGGACCAATTTTTACATCGCCTGTGCCAATAGCTGCAAATAAATCCTCAACATTTTGAAAATTATATTTCTTGGTGAGTGCATCATAGTCCACCCTGGTAATATGCGCTTGCTTGAGCGCCTTAATCAGGTTTTCCTTACCTTCTTGAATATATAAATCGCGATGGGTGCGCCGAAACCAATGGGCTATTTTTGATTTAGCTTTACTAGAAACCACGTAAATCATTTTTGCCCCAAGCCAATCACGGCTCGGCTTGGTTTCATTACCAGTTATAATTTCAACCTGCTCACCGGTTTCTAGCGTATAGTTTAAAGGCACTAGCTTGCCATTAACCTTTGCCCCACGGGTGCGATGCCCTACATCAGTATGAATACTATAGGCAAAATCTAAAGGGGTTGCCCCACAGGGTAAATCAATCACTTCACCCTTGGGACTAAAAACATAAATGACATCTTCACTTAAACGCGCCGCATCTTCTTTTTGCCCTAACCCCGTTTCTTCCTGCCAAGCTAAAAGGCTTCTTAACCATAAAATACGATTTTCATGACTTTGGCTACTTAAAGAACTTCCTTCTTTATAACGCCAATGCGCTGCCACCCCCAGCTCATTTTCTTCATGCATACTATGGGTGCGAATTTGAATTTCTATGTGTTTATCACCAGGCCCTACAACAATGGTGTGAATCGATTGATAACCATTGGCTTTAGGATGGGCAATATAATCGTCAAACTCTTTGGTTAAAGGCGCCCATAATTCATGTACCAAGGCCAAAGCCCTATAGCAAGTTTTAATATCCTCTACCAATATTCGCATGGCACGCAAATCATAAAGCGCCTCAAAACTCAGATTCTTTTGGGTCAGTTTACGCCAAATACTGTAGATATGTTTTGGTCGACCACTTAGCTCGGCACTAATATCCTGTTTTTGCAATGCATGTTGCAGAGTTTGCAAGGCCTGATCAATATAGGCCTCACGCTTTAGGCGTTTATTGGTGAGCTGCTGACAAATCAAACGATATTCACTTCGATGTAAATGCATAAAAGCCAAGTCTTCTAACTGCCATTTAATTTGACTAATGCCCAAACGATTAGCTAATGGCGCATATATACTTAAAACCTCTGTTGCTAAAGCAGCCTTATGGGGTTTATCATATGCATCCAAATGGCGCATCATGACCAAACGTTCAGCACACTTAAGCAACACCACCTGTACATCGTTAATCATAGAGAGCAACATTTTACGCTTGCTATCGATTTGCTTTTGATGTTTATCTGGGTCTATATCCATCCTCAAAGGCGCAAATTGTAATTGATCTACCGCTTGCAATAAGTCTTTAATGCCCTTGGAAAAATTAAGCTCTACAAAAGATAAATCAATGGCTTGTTCCATTAATAAAGGCCACAGCATTGCTGCAGCAATAGCTTGATGGGCGGCTTTTAAATCTGCCAGTATCACGGCAATTTCCAGGCCTTTTGTAACCGGCTGGGTTTCAATACCATAATCAAGCAAATAGTCTAATACTTTTTTTAATATCGTCTTGGAGGAGGGTTTAAAGGATGCGCTTATGGTTTCTAACCATGCCTGACATTTTTCATGATCTAAAGATTCTAATGATAAAGACGTGCAAACCTGAACCATAACACACAATTTGAAAAAATACCCTTTAGTATACGCAAAAATTTGGCCCTTGGGTATAATTTTATATCGGATAACTTATACCATAAGCCCTTTAATATAATCACCAGCTATATCCAATCCGGTTTCAGCCTCTATTTCACGCATGCAGGTAACGGAGGTTATATTAACTTCTGTCAGTGTTTGGCCAATGACATCAAGGCCCACAAAAGACAAACCCTTGGCCATGCAAAATGGCTTTACCGCTGCTGCAATGTCTAAATCATGTGCACTTAAAGGTACCACCTTCCCTTCCCCCCCTAAGGCAAGATTAGCCTGCAACTGACCTTTGGGCGGCACACGTAGCAATGCATAAGGCACAGGTTCACCATGAACAAGTAAAATACGCTTATCACCCTGGGTAACCTCAGGTATATAAGGCATCAACATAATCATTTCACTAAAGTTTTTACTTAAGTCCGCAAGCGGCTCTACACATTGTGGCGTAATCCGGGAAATGCCCATGCCACCCATGCCATCAAGTGGCTTAATAACCACATCTTCATGCTTAGCAATAAATGCCTGCATTTCACCCAAAGCACTTGTAACAAGATAATCACCACTTAATGCCCCAAACTCCGCAATAAGTAATTTTTCATTGTAACTGCGAAGCGCTAATGGCTCATTTGCCACTACTGCCCCATGCTGTTGAGCCAAGGACAATACCGTCGTAGCATAAATATAAGCCATGGTAACAGGCGGATCTTTGCGCATAATAATATAATCAAGCCCAGCAAGATCAACGCTTTGCACCGCCCCACACTGATACCAATTTGATTGTTTTAGATCCATGGTGATGGCAGTGATATGAGAGCAAGCACGAGCATTTTCAATACGTAAATCTCCAATCTCACACACAAAAACTTCCAAGCCCAAAGCCAAAGCAGCCTGCATCATACCCACAGAGGTATCATGAAAGGGCTTAAGAGACGCAATAGGGTCAATTACAAATAGTATCTTTTTTGTCATTATACAGGCACCTTGTCGGTAAAAAATGTAGCGGCCTGCGATCGATACTGGCGATAAAAATCTTCAAGAGATTGGTCTTTATTTTCATCCTCCAAGGCTTGTTGCTGCTTTATAGAATCTTGCGCCGCTTTAACAAAAGTCTGCTCCACTTCAGATTCTAAAGTCTTGTTTGCATAACGTGCCTTAAAATCCTCTCCTAAATTAGCCATCATATTCTCATAGGACTGGCTTTCTAACTGTTTTAAAACACGCTTGGCTGGCAAAGTATCAGACTGTGCTATTTTTTGCTGTTGCGCATGAAAGGCCCGAGTATAGATAGGCTCTTTAGCATGCTCATCCATCCAATGCGCCACAGGCTCAAGCTCTGCCATCATCGTCTCTAGCGCCTCTGAAATACATACTTGCTTGCCATTGCTTTGAGTAAGGGACTTTTTAGGATGATGGCCATTAATCAATACTTGCTGGACATTTCCACTGATACGCGTCATATCAGCATCAGACAAACGCTGTTCATCTTTTAATAAACACCAGGTTAAAAAAACATCACAAAATGCTAATTGATCTTGATTCACTCCTAATGGCTCATAGGGATTTAAATCAAACAAACGCACTTCAACATAGTCCACGCCCTGATGAAGCAAACTTAAAGCCGGCATAGTATTGGCTTGCATTACAGGCTTAGGACGAATGGTATTGTAATACTCATTTTCAATTTGAATAAGACTATCATTAAGCTGCTCACGGCCGCCCTGCTCAACGGTTTTAATAGATGCAAAATCAATACTTGGCGTACAGGTTGCCATTAACAGGCTGTGGCCATAATGGGCAACACTGTTGTAATTGACATAAATGCCCCCTTGCGGTGTATTTTGATAACCAAAGGGGCTCAATCGTAAACTGGTTCCATCTGGCACCACCCAAGTATACTCTGATGCTTGCTGCAAATAGCATGGTCGACGCGTCCCCACCGAACTCTCCATTGCCACAGGAGAGGCACCAAATAGATATAACAATAACCACTGATGATCTAAAAATCGACGAATTAAGGCCATATAAGACTGGTTTTTAAAATCTTGCAAGGGTACTTGTGCGCCTTTTCTTTCACGCAAGGCTTCAAAAAGTGCATCATCAAAAGAAACATTGTAATGAATACCTGCAATGGCCTGCATTACTCTGCCATAACGGTGCGAAAGCCCAAGTCGATAAATATGCTTCATTTGGCCCACATTGCTGCTGCCAAACGCTGCAATAGGCACTGCATTTTCATCCGCAATAAAAGGCGGCATACTCGCCGGCCATAAATATTCATCTTCTGGCAAAGATTGATAAAGAAAATGCTGAATGTGCTCAAGCTCTTGTAACAGACCTCCCATACTCTGATGGACCTTAGTAACCATTTCTGGCAAACACTCAGCAAAGTCTGTAGTTATATACTCATTGCATAAAGCACTACCAAGCGCGGCAGGATGAGGGCTTTGAGCCAAAGAGCCATCTGCATGAACCCGCAGGTTTTCTTTCTCTATCCCTCTAGATAGGTTAAAACAATCGATTTTTGGATAGTGTATCTCCCCCACTATTGCTTACTCCTTAAAGTAATCTGCTATAACTTTGGCCATGGTCCAAAGCCCCATAGCCTCACCACCTAAAGGATGACCCGGACTTGATTTGGTGTTATAGGCCATCAAGTCAATATGCACCCAAGGGCAGCTTTGCACCATAAATTCTTCTAAAAATAAAGCTGCGGTAATTGCGCCCCCCAAACCACTAGAACCACAGTTATTGATATCAGCATGATCAGAGTGTAAAAGTTTTTTGTATGGTTGATGCAAAGGCAGCGGCCATAGTGGATCTTGGCAATCCTTAGCCGTATGCATAATACGCTCAACAAGGTCTTGCTTATTACTAAAGTATGCCGGAACCTCAGGACCCAGCGCAACCCTTGCCGCGCCAGTGAGCGTTGCAAAATCAATCATTAAATCTGGCGCCTTTGTGGTGGCTGCCGTAATGCAATCGGCTAAAATCAAACGCCCTTCAGCATCAGTATTGCCTATTTCTACACTGATACCTTTTCTTGAGCGTATAATATCACTGGGACGAAAGGCATTGCTGCTTATAGCATTTTCTACACAAGGAATCCAAACATCAATGCATAAAGGAAGATTTTGCTGCCACAACCACCCAGCTAAAGCCAAGGCATGCGCAGCACCACCCATATCTTTTTTCATCAGCAACATGCCTTGTGCATGTTTAATGTCTAAGCCACCAGTATCAAAGGTTACGCCCTTGCCAATAATAACTAAACGAGGCAGGCTTGGATCACCCTTTTGTAAATGCACCACTTGAGGCCCATCATTGCTGCCTTTTCCAACTGCATGCACGAGTGGAAAATCTTCTTCAATGTCCTGGCCTTTGTATATAGTACAGGTAGCGCCATGAGATTGACCTAGTTTCTTGGCGCAATTGGCCAAATAGCTTGGCTGCATGATATTTGGAGGCGTATTGATTAAGTCTCTAAGAAGAGCAACGGCTTGAATTTGGTGGAGCAATGCTTCTTGAAAACGCGCGGCAAGAATAAGCTGTTTATTTTGTGGTTTTGATTCTTTTTTGTATGGATCAAAACGATAGGCCTCCATCGCAAAGCCTAAAGCTAAGCTTTCTATCTGGCTATCTTCAAGCCCTGCCTCAAGCACATATTGCCCTTCTGGCATTAATGCAACATTTTTAGCCAGCGCAAAGCGATCTTCTTTTGATTCAACCAGAAGCAATACTTGCTCTACCTTACCTTTAGCCCCTGGCAAAAGATAACAAGCAGCGTGATTTTTATCTTGCCTGATACTTTGGACATACAACTGGAGAGTAGAATCTTGTTGTGCAAGAAAGGTATCAAGCTCTTCTTGTAGCAAAACATGTATAGGCAATGCCGTATCTGGCGCCTGATCTAAAAAACGTATCGCATCTTGCATAGCTGCCCCCTAGCTTAATTCTAAATGCTTATTAAATCGAATAAGAACACCCTCATTTATTAAACCCGCTTGGTAATACAAGTTGAAATAATCATTCACATATTGGTATTTGGCTGCCGTTAAGGCTTGAGCTGCATCATATTGTTTATGAAGCTGATCAAGCAAGGTAACCAGATTTAGGCCACCGAGTTTATAGTTTTCCAAGGATTGTAAATAGGCACTTTTTGCTGCTTGATAGGATGTTTTATATGCTTTTACTTTCGCACTGTCTGCTTTGAGTGAGAGAAAACTATTTCTAACCGCAAGCGTGGTTTCTTGCTCCAATGCTAAAAGTGCACTTTGTTGCGATAAATAGTTGTGAGAAGCCTGGGAGGATGCAGCAAATCCCGCTCCACCACTAAAAAAGTTCCACGATAAATTAAGGGCAGCTGCAGCATTTCTTTTATTACCGACACCAGGGAAATCTGGATTATTTACATGCTGATAATCATAAGACAGGCTCATAGAAAGCGTGGGAAGGTGGTCGGCATAGGCGGCCACTTTTGCATCATAATACGATTGCATGGTTTGTCGCTGAGCTAGAATTAAAGCATTATGTTTAATAGCATCGCGCTGCCAGATATTGATATCATCAGGAAGCACTGGGTCAAAAGAAAAGTCCTTGGAAATATCCGCCAAGTCACCGTAGGTATGTTGGGTGAGATTTTGCAAGTTTTCTTGTGCCTGTGCATAGTCATTTTTAGCTTTAATCAAATCAGCCATTGCACTTTGATACTGCGCATCCACCTGCATCCAATCACTTTTTATCGCCATCCCTAATTCAACTTTCTTCTGAAGAAGATCGCGATTTTGCTTTAAATAACGCACATTATCTTTGGCATTTATGATATTTTCTTTTTCAAGGAGTTGCTTAAAGTAAAGCCCTACTACATTAAGCATCCGCGCACGCTTGGCATCTACTACTGTATAGTCAGAAGCTTGCGCAGCATGGTCGGCTGCTCGGTACGTACCTAAATCAACAAAATTAAAAATATCCTGATCAAGCTCCAAGCCATAAGACCAAGCTTGAGCACTTTTGCTTTGCCCAGACTGGCGCAGCGTGTTAAAACCATACCCAGCGCTTAAATCTACCTTTGGCAACAAAGCCCCTGCTGAAACAGATGCAACTTGATGCAAGGCTTGAGCATTAAACTCACTGGCTCTAAGCTTTGAAGGCTGCACTAAAGATTGTCTGTAGACAGAGATTAAATCTGCAGCATTTAACTGCATCATCGCAAATATGCTAAGGAATATACTTAAAAAAATGGTTCTCATAAAATAGTTTGTTGCACCTTGAGCTGGCCCAGTTTATCATTAT
Source organism: uncultured Gammaproteobacteria bacterium (assembly GCA_902563055.1). Taxonomy (GTDB): domain Bacteria; phylum Pseudomonadota; class Gammaproteobacteria; order Francisellales; family CACEW01; genus CACEW01. The sequence goes on from CACEWE010000033.1 coordinate 16,213, forward strand.
TTCACTCTTAAGCAAAGTAAGCATTTGCATGAACCATGTCTCAATGAACTTAGAAGACTTTTTACACCATTATGAAAAAAACCTCACCACACCGCTAGATACTGAAAAACCGCACCCTAAAACATCACAGCTATCCTATTTAGCCCAACAGGATCTTGGCAATGCACTTAAAATACTGCACAAAATTGACTATGAAAGTATAGAAAATATTCAAGATAATATATCTAACATCCAGGATTTAAGCACAGCAATCCAAGCATGCTTTGCTCAAGGGGGCAAAGTCATACTTGCCGGTTGCGGCTCCAGCGGAAGACTGGCCGCGATTATGGAATCTCTCTACCACAAGCACGCTTACAAGGATACCAATGCGCCTATTTATACGCTTATTGCCGGAGGATCTAGCGCCCTTATACACCCTCAAGAATCTGCTGAAGATCAACTACACGGGGCACTTGAGACTCTAAAAAAACAGTATCAAAAACAAGATCTTGTCATAGGCCTCAGCGCCAGTGGCAATGCGCCTTTTATTTTGGGCTTATTAGAATATGTCCAAACGCAAAACCCCGCCCATAGCCCTTGGCTCCTATGCAACAATCCAGCACAAGCGCTCCTTAAGCGTACGCCAAATCACCTGTGTCAAAACCCTAATATCCGCGCCATACATCTTCACACTGGCCCCATGGCACTTTCAGGCAGCACCAGAATGGGGGCTACGAATGCACTGTGGCTCGTATTAATGCTGGCCTTTGAGCATGTTCTGCATCATCGCTCTATTAAAACCCTTTATAGCGCTGTTTTAGATACTATCTTATCGCTCAACTATGGCTTACTTGAAGCTTTTATTACACAAGAAGCCGCGTCCTTTAGCAAAAAGCAAACCATGGGGTATCAATGCCCCAAAAGTCTTGCTTTAATTCTTTTGGCGGATCTTAGCGAACGTGGCCCAACATTTGGCATCACTCCTTTTAAGCATACCCAGCATGGCTTTTACCCTTATGCGCTCAACTGGCAACAACACGGTTCACCAGATCCCTGGGCGACTATTATTCCACCAAGCTTAATGCCCTTTAGCCCACCACAATCCATACGTCTTGATGAAGCGTGTTCTTCAACCTTGGCTATTACAGAGGATAAGCATCAACTTTGTTTCGAGAATCCAAGTCAACATGCAAAATGGGCACCAATTGCCCACCAAGGCACGCGCTTGCTGGCACTAAAAATGCTATTAAACAGCCATTCCACCTTGGTTTTTGGTCGCCTTGGTTTTTTTGAAGGAAACACCATGACCCATCTTAAACCCAGCTGTTATAAGCTGGTTGATCGTTTAATACAACAAGTACGCATGCGTCTTTTACACCAAGTTTCCTATCAA
>CACEWE010000034.1 GCA_902563055.1 uncultured Gammaproteobacteria bacterium
ACATCTAACACAGGACTAGCTGCCCCTCGTAGAGTACGAACAGCAACAGATGCTAATCCAAGAGATGTTAATAGAGGGCAGAGTAGTACAAGGCGAGTACTAGATTTTTCTAGCCTAACAACAGACGCTGAACAAGCAGTAGCACTCTAGGCTAGCAGTATAAACTCCACTCCAGCATTATTCGCACAATCGCGATCCACGCTGCTATCGCCAATCATCACCGCACGTGGTTTAGAAACAGCAAAATAATCTATTATAGTATTTAGTGCCTGGCCATCAGGCTTGATTAAGCCTTTGTCAGGACCTCCGACAAATTGTATATATGCACCAAGTTGATGATGCGCCAAGTAAGCCTCAATACTGCGCGTGGACATGGTAGATAATACGGCCATAGTAATGTCTTTTTCTTTTAGCTTTTTAAACAAGGGACCTACCCAATCAAATAAAGCTAACATGCCCGCTTGATCTGCCTCATTAGGATTAATCAAGGTTCCATATAAATCCCAAACAATAAGATCATACGCACCACTATCTAAAACCTCTAATTGCGCCGGAATCATTACTTGGCCTCTTCTAAATCTTGCTGCGCTTTTGCAAATAAAGCATCATAAGGCGCCTCCACCATAAGCTTTTCCTTGCTTATTGGATGCATAAACACCAGTTTTTGCGCATGCAAGAGTAAATTTTTAATGCCATATTGGCCCTTAAAAAAATCTAAACGATTGTTGCTCATATATTTGCTATCGCCAATAATAGCATGACCCTTAAACTGCGCATGAACCCGAATTTGATGCGTACGCCCAGTATGTAAATGCGCCGATAGTAAACTTGCATCTTTATAAGCTGCTATGCGATTAAAGGTGGTACGAGACTCCTTACCAGCTTTGTGATCAACCTTCACAATCTTCTCGCCGCCATGTCCCTTTTGATTACTAGAAAGAGGCACCTTTACTTCATGTAGCTGCTTGGGCCATATTCCATCGACCAACACATGATAGGTTTTAGCAATGGCATGCTCGCGAATTTGCTGATGCATCAAACGCAAAACACTTTTTTTCTTGGCAATTAATAAACACCCCGTAGTTTCTCGGTCTAAACGATGCACTAATTCTAAGTTTGGCGCCTTGAAATGCTCCTTGAGCATATCAATAATACCATAAGATAAACCACTGCCAGCATGAACTGCTAAATTACGCGGCTTATTAAGAACCATTAAAGCCTCATCCTCAAAAAGTATATGATCGGCTAAAAACGCACTATCAAGCTCAAGCTCCACCGGCTTGGGTGGCTCATAGTTGATAGGTGGAATACGGACTTTATCACCCTTCTCCACCCGGTACATAGCATTTTTACGCTTGCTATTGACCCGCACCTCACCACTGCGAATAACGCGGTATATTAAACTTCTGGGAACCTTCTTAATGCGCGATAACAAATAATTGTCTAATCGCATTCCATGGGATTCACCATCCACTTGACTATATTCAACGGCCGGTTTTTTCTGCATGATTGCTCCTAATAGAGTGCCACAAAGCTAAGCCAATTAAACCTAAACTCACCAACACCGTGATCCATTCTGGCACATGATAGGCGATTTTTAACAATAATACCAGCGCTAAAAAACCAATCGCATAAAACGCACCATGCTCTATATAAGGAAAACGATCCATAATTTTATGATCAACAAAATAAATCGTTAAAGAACGTACAAACATCGCCCCTATGCCAAGCCCTATCATTATGACCCAAATTTCCTTGGTAATGGCAAACGCCCCCACCACGCCGTCAAAACTAAATGAAGCATCTAAACACTCTAAATAACAAAAAGCTAAAAACCCATGTGAGGCAACTTTAGATACCTTAAGCTGGCGATGACTAAATAAATGAAAAAGATAAAAAACACCATGCACCCCCATTCCCCATAGATACGCCTTTAAAAAACCCGCACTTTCAAACCATGCGTTCAATAAAAAGCCCAAACCCAAAGGTATCAGCGCATACGCAAAAGGAAGCTTGGCCATAAGCTTAATAAGCACGTTATTTTCAATAAGATTACACCAATGATAACTGCGCTGTTGATGCTCAGCTAAAAACGCAAAAAACACCATCATTAAAAATGCACCACCAAAACCGGCAATCCACGGATAGCCCTGCTCTAATATAACTTGATACTCGGCAGGATTATCCATCGCTAAATGCAAGGCCGCAAGCGGCCCAATACCGCCGCCAATACTCACCAAAAGCACCGGAAATACCAAACGCATGCCAAATACCGCAATTAAAATACCCCAGGTTAAAAACCGCCGCTGCCATACCTTGGACATGGTTTTTAATACCTTTGCATTGACAATGGCATTATCAAAACTTATTGATATTTCTAATATTGCCAGTGCCACGGCGTAAAATAAAACATCCAAGCGCTGGTAAATAACATATACCGCAACTAATCCCAATAAACTTACCAATATGGAAATACTAAAATAACGCTTTATCATACCGATTCCTTAATTTTTCCATCTTCAATTTTTATACACCTTTTAAACCGTGAGGCCACAGCCTCATCATGGGTAATAAGCACCAAAGTGCTGTGATGATCCTGATTCAAGGATAAAAAAAGCTCTAATATTTCATGCCCTGTCTTACTATCTAAGGCCCCAGTTGGCTCATCAGCAAGCACGATGCTAGGACCACAAACCAGCGCCCGGGCAATGGCTGTACGCTGTTGCTGGCCGCCTGAGAGCTCATTGGGATAATGATGCGCCCAATTGCTCATGGCAACTTGCTCTAGAATTTCAAGCGCCCTCTCTTTGCGCTGCGCTTCTTCTAAACCCTGATACACCAAAGGCAATGCAACATTCTCCCATACCTTCAAACGGTTTAATAAAAAATACGACTGAAAAACAAAACCTATTTTACGATTGCGAATCGACGCTAAAGCATCATCATCTAATCCAGAAACCAATTGACCCTCAAAATGATAGGCTCCACTATCTGGCTGATCCAATAAGCCCATAATATTCATTATACTTGACTTACCACTGCCTGAGGGGCCCATAATCGACACCGCCTCTCCTGCATGAATAGTTAGATCTACTCCATCAAGGACCCGCTGTGTGCCCTGACCATGGGTATAGGATTTTTCAATATTAGATAAGGCAATGGCTGCAGTCATCATTTATGCTTTATTACAATCGAGCTCTAGTGTAATAAGGGATGATTTTAAATGCAATAAAGGCATCAGCAAAAAGCAAAAATTTAGCGTAATTGATTATGCAACACTTCTTGCCAATTTTTGATATTCGTCGCCAAAGCATCAGGAGATGGTAATAAACGAATACGCGATAATAAAGCTTTATCGGTATTTTTATTTTGAGCAAAATGCATAAACATACCCGGATTGCTTAAGTTAAAACCTACCTGCTCATCAAGTAAGCGCGCTCTATCTTGCAGCTTAGAGTACACCATTTGCGCATTGTATTGCTCTTCTGACTTGGTCTGCAACTTGCAAAATAAAACCCGAATAAAATGGTTAAACTGCTCTTGAGAAAGCCCATCAAAAAAAATCAGCACATCGCTGCCTTCATAATCAAGCTTGTAATAATCCATTAATTGACACCTCGCACACAAATCACAAGCTACCGCCAAGTTACTAAATCGATTATCCTGATAATTACCATTGATGTTAATAACAGTATTGCGCTCACTAACATAATTACAAAAATCACATGTACATTTTTTCCTCTCAAGCAACTTAGCATGCACTTGACGGAACTTTTTTACCCGAGCACGCATTAAATGCATCTCGTAATTATTCGTCTTTCCAGATAAACTTAAACGCATTTTAGTCATCCTCTATAATTCGAATTGAAATAGCCTCTTCAAGACCTTTTACTGCCTCATCTACCATTGGCATAGAAATAGGGGCGCCCAAATCTATCTCACTGGTATAATGGGATCTGATCCCCGCAACCTCGACAAATGATGCCATACGACCAACATTGTTTAAAATATACCAAAATTCTCGTTTAGTTGGCTTTAACCATAAATAACCTGCATTAGGCACAATACCCGTTTCCCTAGCTTTACTTAACAATGCCGTAAAAACAGTGGATACGTAATGGTGCTTTTCTACGATTTTCAATACATCCTGATGCTTACCATATTTAGCAATTAATGGCACCGCAGCACTAACATCCACCGTACCTTTTTGCGCTTTAGCATTGTTTAAGCCTTCAGTAATTTTTTCTAAAATATCACCGGCTAAATCACGTTGACGACAAATATAGGCCGCTAAAATGCCATAGATAGCCCGCTCAAATGCATCTAATGCCTCTAAGCCCTCCCAAGGTTCACCTAATTGCTTGGAAAATATAATTCCAGCTCGCAAGGCATTAACCTTATAAGTACCGGTTTCCTTGTCTTTAATTAATAAACGATGTTTTTTTGAAAACTCCACCGGAGTAAGCGCCATTTTCCAAGGACCTTCATCAAGGGGGATTTTAACTAAGTCGATGCCTTCAACTACATTAAGATAAGGGAAACTTTTACGTGCTTTTGATACCAAAGATTTCATCGTTTCTTTCTCAGTGTATGAGGTATTGGGATGAAAAATAAATACAATTAGCATAAGAAGTAAAATAAACATTGTTGCTGGAAAGCGATAGGCTAAACCAGTCATAGAGGCAACATATTGTATTTTCTCAAAAGGTACAAGGCCTGTGGATTGCACTGCCTCATCCATATAATCAATAATACCTATAAGCTTAGGAAAAAAAGCAATAATAAGATGGATCTCAAATGTTTTCAAAGCAAAATAAGCTTCAATAATCTGCCTATTAAAAACCCAATAGATAGCACCGACAATAACAATCAGAGTTATCATGTAGTATATAATTGCCATTCCATCCTGATCTTGATCTTGGCCGCCGCCCTTACCCATTATTTGCCCCTTGAAGGTTTACCAAAAAGTTGCTCTTGGCGTTTTTGTTTTCTGTATGCCTGTGTTAATTCGATAACAAAACTATCACAAACTTCCGATACCGTTCTTGTTGCATCCATTTTTAACTCAACTTCCACATCATCCACAGCAGATCCTGATGGAAAACGTTTTGCTAGCATTTTCCTGGCATTAACCGGACCAATTTCCTGATAAAGTGTATCACGAATGGCTACATCCTCCGTGGTAGTATTAAAAGCCCATAATTCCACCGGCGAGATAGTACTGGTCAATAATTGAGTATTTAAGCCCTTCTTCGTTACAAACTGCGCAATAAAAGTAGCACCAGAGGAGCTTGGGCCATGAACCCTGGTAGATAAGGCAACTTTCTCCGTTTCACTTAAGCCAAAGGTTTCACAAACCTGGTTAATGGTTTTACTGGTTCCTGCATCTAATATAAAGACAGAAGTTGCAAATTCTACCATCAAGGGATCAAAATCTGATAAAGACTGTGACGCTAATGCAACATGCGTTTTCCACTTTCTTCCCTCACGCATATCTTGGAGAATTTGATCACGTATAACCGGGCTTCTTGAAGTACGATGGAACTCATCAAAAACAATACGCTTAGGCTCTTCCATAATTTCTTTGATTCTTGCCATATGATGTTTATGGTATTGCTTTGGAAATTTTTCCACATCACTACTATGCAAGAAAAAATCCTGGGCTAAAATATGACGCGCAAGCATGTACATGATGGCCGTTTGCTTATTGGCAGAAGAACTTCCAGTCCGCGCAACATCTTGTAAATCTAGTGATACTACTCGAGCACCTTCTAAATCAAGCTGAGAAATAGCGGTTAAGGTAGGATAGTTTTGAATAACCCCTGCAATAATGCGGCAATAGGCACTGACATAATCTTCTCCAGTATCAGTAGTAACCTTTGCAAACAAATCTTTAATGCTATGATGATGGCACATAGAAATAGTATCAGCCAAAGTTGGCATCGCCTGACGCTGCGCTTTAAGTGCTATATCCAAAATATCTTTTTCAAATAATGCATCGGCAATTTGCCACCAACTTGTACCCTCCTCCAAGGAAATATTATGTTCTTTACAAGCCGCTTCAATTTCTGGAACTGAGCCTGGCACAAAGACTCTAGGCTGCTCCGCATCTGAAAAGTGTTTATAGGTTTCATCAACAATCATGCTTAACATACTTCCAGCACCTTCAAAAGGCCTATCTTCAATATCATCAACCAATAACAAGCCTAAAAAATTGATTAAAAAAGAACGCTGAGAACGCGTAGGATACCGAGAACCTAACTGGGTATCAAAAGGATTAATTGCATCACATTCATCCATCGTCAATTTGCGATAACTGGCATGGTGTCTTCTTTCTTTAGGCAAACCTTCTTGTAACAAGGAAATAAAACCTTTACTTGAAGGGCCAATATCAATAATTGCAATGCGTGGCAACACCGATAAACCAGGGGAAAGTAATAAGCCAAGATTTAACACACTAGAAAGTACCGACTTACCCGATCCTGAACGGGCAAAAATAAGATCTATCCAGCTGACCTGCTGTTTAGAGCCGGGCTGAAATGGCCAAACTTTACCATCTGGAGTTCGAAATAAAATCGCACCGCCTGGCCAAGGAGAAGCTGGACGCACATAAGGCATCATGGTGATAGCTTCTGATAAAGGCGCCGCAGTTGTTGTACAGTTGGTATTGTAATCCATCGCAAGTGCTGAACTCATCATCAACTCAAAAGGATCACCAGAAACTTGACGCACTTCACAGCCGCCCCAACTTTGTACAGTCTTGGATAATTTAGCAACCCGTGCTTGCAGTGCTGGCTCATCTCCAGCATCGGCCCAGGTAGTTAAAACAACTGTAAATTTGATAATAGGATCATCACTACGTTGATCAAGCTCTTTAAGCATACGATGTGCTTCTACAATAAGCTTATTATAGTGAGAGCTAAACGTTAAAAACTGCGCAAGAAGATTCTTGCTTTTTGAAACCTCCATACCACCAGGAGAAACATAAAAAGCAATTCTCCATGGCAAATCACCGCCTAATAAACGACGAAACAAGTCATAGAATGGGCGAATATCCTTTGGCAAAAGTTCGATGTAAATTGGCGCATAGATTTTGTCTCCAAGCTTGGCGTACTTAAGGCTTAGATTCTCACCATCTCGTGGCACAATCATGCCATCTAAGGGAGGATACATTAGAAAACTTAAATCATCTTTCTTTTTTTTCTCCTTACTAAAATGAACCGGTATTTTATCGCCAGGCAAATATGGCTTCCAACCATCACCAGTGAAAGCCGGGTCAATGGTTTCACGAATGGCCTTTACCGCATCATGTACAGGAAGCATAGAGGCATAAAAACCAAGGCGAACAATATCTTCTAATATCGTTTGCACAAAAGAATTGTGAATATGACGCATATCATTAAGCACCTTATGTAAGGACTGAGCCTTAGACAAGTGCGGTATTTTGTGTTTTCCTAAATTTTTCGCATGGGTTTTGGTAAGATGCTTAATATGCGGACCATTGAAACATTCCTTAGTCGTCCATAAAACTAAATAACAGCATTCTACGGAACAAAAACGCTCTAAAGTATCAACCCTGGACTCAAAAATGTCATCCACTTCTAACTTGATTTTTTTGGCAGTTTGCTTACTAGCGGTCATCGCTTGATCAATTTGCTCACGAATCCCATCTGCGCTATAGGAAAAGTAAAACTGCCAGACATGACCACCTGAAGCAAATGCCGGCTGAAAGGCCTCTGCTAAGCGCTCTGATAAAAATGCAAACTCATTAGAACCAATAAATCGCTGATAGCCTTCTAGTTTTATGATAGAAAGCAAATTTCCATCTTTAGTTACTAAGTTAAACTTACTATCAGCTGTCTCAAGGTTGCAATACATCCTAGCATCTTGGCGCAAAAATTTACCAAATGCTGCAAATGCTCCATCAAGCGTTTCAAATAAACTATTAATCAAAGACATAACCACTACTCATTAATATTTTGCCATTATCAGAATCAATATCCACTACTGTTCCATACTTGGAAACAATAGTACCCTTACTAATACTCATGGTTTCACCAGCAGGATTTACAAGCCATGCTCTTCCAGGCACTACAGCTCTTAGAGTCCACTTTTCTTTGACAGCGGTTTCACGAGCGACCAACAACTGCACATCCTGGCTGGCCTGTTTAGATGCTTTTGATATCTCCTGCATTTTGTTTGCAATAGCAGCAATATTAGCACTCATCTGTGCTTGTTGCTTGCTGAGACTAAGAACTTGAGCATTGGTACTATCGTTAGCTTGCTTAGCTTGTTCCATTTGGCTAGCAAGTTGTTTGTTTAGCTGCTGTGATTGCGTACCAAGCTGAGCCGTTAATTCCTTTTGCAAATCATCGCTATTAGAATCAACCGCTTTTTTAAAGCCTTGCAGTAAATTTTTCAAAGCCTCTTCATTCATGGTAACCGTTGGCACTGATGGTGTCACCGGCATTGCTTTTGCTTGAACTTGCTCTACGGCTGGAACCGCTGCAGCCACTGGCTCTGGTTCTTCAGTAGTAACTGGTTCCTGGGTTTTTGCAACAGGTACTGCAACAGGCTTCACAGGTTCAACTTTTGGCGTTGTATCAGAAACATTCATACCATAACCAAACCCTACTTTTCCAACTTGTGGCTTTGGTTTACTAGAAAACAATAATGGCTTAATAATAAAATAGGCCACAATTAAGAACACTACACCGATAAGATATAATTTCCAATCTTTTTTAATCTTATCCATCAAGCCTGATTGCTCTGGCTCTGATAAATCATCTAAATCTAACTCTTCAAGATCACCGCCCTCGAGAGAAAATACATCATCAGGCTCATCAACACTCTCAGATGTTAAAAGATCATCATTCATATCATCATCGTCGCTAGAACCTAGAAGATCATCATTCATACCATCATCGTCGCTAGAACCTAGAAGATCATCATCCATATCGTGATCATTGTCAGAACCTAGAATATCATCCATGTCATCATCGGCGCCAGAACCTAAGGGGTCATCATCCATATTATCATGATGATCATCAAGCACTGTATCACCTTCACCTGTGAGAGGTGCATCATTGCTTTTATTACTAGAAGCCTTGGCAGACTCCTCGTATTTTCTCAGCTCATCATCTAAATCAAATTTTTCTTCAGCCATAATTTATCCCCTTATCTTTAATATAAATCTTATGTTTGTGGTACAACCAAGACAGTTGGTCTAGAACCACCTGTAGTATTCGGTGTGGCATTATTTTGCGCGCCACCTGAAGGATTAAAGCCAGAGGCATTGCCACCCCCGCCCATACTGGGCACGCCACCAGCAGCACCAGCTTGCGCTTGTGCCGCCATAAACCTTCCAACATTACCTGAGCCGCTGCCTACTTGTGCATCAGTCATAAATAATAATCCAACGCCCGCACCTTGATCAATGGTGACGGTCGGTTTACGGTTAATATTATCGGCCATCATTTGAGACAAACTTGTTCCTATTTGACCTAAGCCCTGATACATAGCATTTTTAGTTGTAGTCCCTGCAAAACCAGAGGTCGTAATGGTACAAATATCAGCTCCCTCGCAAGGCGACTGCTGGGATTGGTTAAAGGCATTCCCAAAACCTTGCAAGAAAGCAGCACCAAACAAACTACCATAACGCAATAGACGATGGTAATTAACATTTTGAGCCAATGCAGATTGTGCGGTTCTTGGATCAATAGCATATGCTTGAAAAGAAAGCCCTTGTGGATATTTTTCAAAATTTTCACTGCCTTTTGGAAAGCTCATATGATTAAAAGAGACCAGTAAACGATCCTTGTTTTGCTCAAAGCCACCAATGAGTCGCGCTCCTTTGTACTCGCCAGTAGCAATATGAGCCATCACTGGCGCATTAGGAATATCACTGTTTATAGCAGTGTCTAAAACACCGTAATATATAGTGCCTGAAGGAATCACGCTTTCAGCTCCCATAGCCTCTCGTCCACCAGCTCCACGCTCTGTAGCGCCATCGCGACCCGAACTAGAACCTGCAGTTTGTTGCATAGATGGATACTGTTTCCAATCGTTTGAATAGTTTTGGAGTTGATATTGAATTTTTTGTAATTTTTGTTGTAGATTAGTGTCGTTATACTTCTTTGATTGACTGGCAGCTTTCGAACTTAACCTACTTTTGTATGTAGAGCTTTTTTTAGTCTTAGAATTGCTTGCGGTACTGCGAAGATTTTTCACCTTAGAAATAATTGAACTACTGGACTTTTTTTGCACTGCCGCTGACTCTTGTGGTACTTCTTTTTCCACCACAACATCTTTTTGTGGTTCGTCTTCATCCTTAAAGACATCCTGCAACACGGTTTTGCCAGAGGAAACAGCCTGCATGTGCTTTTTGGTGTCAGCTAACTGCGTGTAAGCTTTTATTTTTTGTTGTTCTATCTTTGGTGCTGCTTGGTTCATAGGGCCAACAGTTGTATTAATGGTAGATTGTGGCACACTTACATCAATGGGTGCAGTATAACTAAAAGCTTTAAAAACTATCATAATAATAGCCACGCCAGCGCCGACAATAGCTAAAACTCTCAGGCGAGGATGCTGTGCTAAATATTGTTTTACTTTCTTGATCATTACAGACCTCCTTGCACATTGATTCTTGACAGGGTAACAGATTTCATTTGACCATTTTGTGAAATAACAATTCTTGATGTTTTAGGAATCTCATAAACATAAGACTTAGATGAACCACTACCAGAACCTCTTAATTGGTTGATAAAACGTGGTGACAACATAGGGTGCTTACTACTAATTATGTAATTTCCATTATATTCCCAGGCCATTACTTGAGATGCAGAAGAGCGTAATTTTTTTGCATGAGCAAGCTTTGTGCCATTTGCAATAGCCATCAAATAACTTGGAACATCACCACTAGATATAGAGCCTGCACCACTTGGAACAGCCATCACCCTGACATAGTTCAAATAATCCCATTTCTTCTGACCTACGAGTAAATTTACCATAACTGGAACCTGTAAACCTTTAAGCATCACTGCCATGTTTGTTTGGTTAAAAGATTTTTTGCCTTGAAACATCATTAAGCCGCTTTTTTGATCCCATTGTATATTAAAAGCACTAGGATCGCCAATGATGTAAGACTCTACTGGCCAAACATTACCTTTTATATCAGTAAAAATAACGGAAGTAATCATTCCCCTTCCAATACGCAAAACCGGCATTGGGTCACCCAGCTTTAAAGTTGCAGTAATAACCGTAGATTGGCCAACATCTGGGCTAGAGCTATTAGGCATCGCTTGCATTTTTTCTTGCTGCAACAATTTATGATGGTATTGGTCCACCTCATTAGGAGTCACTGGGTACATTTCATTTAGCATTGTTTTAAAAGCAGAACTTAACACCGGGTCTTGGCCTTGTGATGCTTCGGCATACATCACACTTGTACTAATTAGAGCCGAGGATAACAATGCTATTAATAATGTCTTCATTATAAATTTTCCTTATATCTTTGCCTTCCTTTTAAATTGAACACTGAAATGATAATCATCAAGCGGTGATTTCTCAACAAATAAGCTAAAAATAATTGTAACAATTGTTACCTGAATCAATAATAAATAAGCTAAGCGCTTGAATTACATACAATAAAAACCACGCCACAGTGATTACAAATCATACAGACCATTGTTAAGAAAAATAAACATTATCGAAGAAAAAAATATCATCTACTCTTGTAATCTTATCAAGACTTCATTTAACATCAAATAGCAAGCTATATGCTCTTGTTTAAAAACAAGTTCTCTTATCCATCTTTACAAAGGAAACATTGCTTCTTATAATACGTGGAACACATTCAAGAAGATGGCATAAAAATGACCGCACTAAGAAAAGAAATTATTGCCCATTGGCATTCCTTTAAAAACCCACTGATCAACGATATTCTTATCAATATGGAAAAGATCGAATCACAACTACCGGCTTTAAGCGAGGAAGAAGAGCAAAAAATTCAAGATTTTGTAGAACGTAGCAAAAAGGTCGATGCTGAAACGGTGGATGAAATGGAGTTTATTGCCATTATGAATGACCTCCCTGCTGCTTACATGCTCTATATTATTCATAAGTTACAAAATATTAATGCAGATCTTATCATGCGCATTATTAATTTTGCCCAAACGCAAAAAGACAAAAATGAAGCGGTGATGCGTTTTTATCAACGCAATATGGTTTTTGAAAAATCACAGCTTTTGGGGCGTATTTTTTCAAATCACCGTATGGATGCAGTTTTAAAAGTCATGACACAAACTGAATCCTAAGCACAATCTTCAAGCCTAAAATTTCTATCACAAAAAGTCATTACAAAAATAACAAAAGCTATGGACCCACAGAACATCTAACTATTTGATAGAGAGTTGCCGATCTTCAAGTTCTGTCATCCTTGTAACTGTAAAAAACCTGCTTTCAAACGTATACTATCAAAATTACACTTTTTGAAAACACACATTGTTTCAATGGTTATAAGGCACTTGGTGCTTTGGATACTTGGCGTTTTTTCCTAGAACATTGACCAAAAACATTAGCTTTTTTTGCACTACGTTTACGACATTTAGGCAAAGCAACCAATTGACTAGTCTCTATAACTATATTTTTGCTTTTTAGTAAATCAAAAACGCTCTTTCTGTCATCTTCAGCAATATGAGACATACTTTGACCTAATAATTTATAATCAAGACTAAAATTATTTATGTAAAATTTAAGCAACTTTGGATCTTTATTCAAGCTTAGCAAACGCTCCAGACCTACAAACCGTATAAAACCACATAGATCTTCCTTGTTTGTAGCATAAACATACTTACGAGCACAGCCAGGCTCTCTAAAATATGCAGATAGAGCAGTATTTACTGAATTTTTAACTTTTGCCCAGTTACTATCATAAAGAGATATCTCTCGCTTAATTTCGCTCTTATAAGCTTTAAGCTCTTCCTTGGATGACAATATCTCTTTAATAACATCTTTTGATACCTCTAAGTCATCTGGCAATAGTGATTCTAATTGCTTAAACCAGGTATGATAATTGTTACAATCTTGAATACTTTGTATAATTTCGCCTAGATTGGCCTGGCATAAATGGCATAACTCATTCAAAGCTTTCAGCTCCCCCCAAACTGTTGTAATGGATTTAAATTCGTCACCCAAAGACAATAGTTTATCTTCAAGGAATCCAGTCCCAAACCTTTTAGCATTTTGAATTAATTCTTCTATATACCATCCAAAAGGAACCTGAGGATCCTCTTTTAAAAAACACACCATTTTCATAGGATAATATAAATAAGAATAATAGCTTAACAAACGATAATTAAACTTTTTACACTCTTGAACACTTTGAAACATTTCTTCTTGATTGCTCTTACATAAATTGTATATCTGATAAAAAGCTATCGCCTTATCCTCAACAGCTGCACTTGTTTCAAATTGAGCAAGAAAAGATGATAGTTGATCTTTAAGGGACCCAGATCGTAGCATTTTGGCATACTGAATGAGTGGTTTTATATACAACTCTGAAGCTACCCGATGATTTTCTTTCAAAAAACCCAACATGTTTTCAGGATCATAGCGATCAGGATAATAATCACTTAATAAACGGTAATCTTCTCCTTGTGTAAAAATAATAGATTCATTCAAAATAGGCATCACAAAGATAGTATTTCCTGTCTTAGCATCCTTGTAAATATATAAGGGCGCATCCAAACTATTTTCTTCTAGGCCTTGCTTTATTACACAAGACATTATTGGAGATCTTAACACATAAGACCTCTGACTTATTAACGTGTCCACAAACGGATCTACCGACTCTATTTCTGTAAGAGATTTAAATATTTGATTGAGTCTTTCAAATGATTCTTCCGTATCATCCTGCTCTGCATCACTAATAAATTTCTCCAATACTTTAAGTTGTTTTGCCAAAGTATACTGCTTGAAAAAAAAGGCTTTAATCCAGTTTTGTATTTTCTCCTCTACTCCATCAGCAAGCCTTAAAAGTAGTTTTAAAACTTCAACATCTCCCCACACTTCATTAGAATGAAACAACATAATAAAACAAATAAAAATTAAGATTGCCGACATAGTGCCGCAAAAAAAATCTATTGCAAATTATACTTGGATTTTAAATGACCTATATCAACAGGAGATATAAATTCATAATTAGACTTAAGACAACACCTCTTTCATTGCTGCAATGACTTGGCCATAGTCTTTTTGATCATGACTAAAAATAGCAGATCCTGCGACAAAGGCCTCTACTCCAGATGCGGCAATCTCAGCGATATTTCCCTTATGGACCCCGCCATCAATTTCGATAAGGATATTTTTTTGCTCTTGGGCAATACGCGCCTTAAGCGCTTTAGCCTTATCCAAAACTGAGCTAATAAAAGACTGTGCTGCAAAACCTGGGTTAACTGACATAAGTAATACTCTATCGATATCCCCATATAAATGCTCTAAAGCCTCTAATCCTGTTGCAGGATTTAAGGCCAAACCGCATTCTATGCCAGCCTCTTTAATTTTCATTAGACTGCGATGCGGATGCAAGGAGGCTTCTGGATGAAAAACGATACTAGCAACATTAAGCTGGATAAAAGAATCGATTAAAGCATCCACCGGCTCAACCATCAGGTGCACATCCATGGGGGTCGTAATACCATACTTTTGTAATGCTTTAACCACCACCGGACCAAAAGTTAGATTTGGTACATAGTGGTTATCCATCACATCAATATGAATACGATCAGCCCCAGCAGCCACCACCGCAGCGACATCAGCGCCAAGCTGTGCAAAATCTGCTGATAAAATAGAAGGACATATCCAGTTTTTTGCGGTCATAGCTTTGTATCCTAGTTTGTTATTAGGACCTGATTATACCAACAGCTTGTATCCAATAGCAAGTGGTGCCTGTGCACTTGCAATGCAAAAATACTACTTTAAAATAAAGAAAGTTTAAAGGAGAGGCCAACATGTTTAATACTGTAGCTAAAACCCCGTGTATCGGGATTTGTTCAACCATTTATGGCGATGAAGTATGCCGTGGCTGCAAACGCCATTTTAAAGAAATCATCGACTGGAATGGATACAACAGCGAACAAAAACTTCAGATACTTGCCAGGCTAGAGGAACAAATACTTACAATCATCAGCAACTATTTTCAAATGCACTCTGAAAATGATTTTCGAAAAAAGTTATCAGAATTAAAAATAGAGTATCGTCCTGACTACAAGATCCAATGCGCCATCTTTCCTCTTCTTGACTATTTAGGTGAACAAACAAAAAAGATCAACTGGATAGAGTATGGCTTGGTTTTTAAAGGTCCTAAAGATCAAGATCCCAAAAAGCTTTTTGAAACTATGGATGATGCGCTTTATGAACTTGCTCTAACTGAGACATCTGATGTTTGATCCAATCATAAACCTGCTGATTGAGTTCATTTACCTTTAAACCCTTTGATGCAATGGGTGCACCAACTTTAACGGTAATGGTTCCAGATCGAATAAGAAAAGATTTTTTTGGCCAACATACGCCTGCATTCACTGCCAAAGGAATAATATCGGCACCAATACTTTGCGCAAGGGCCACCCCTGTTCGGTGAAACATGGGATGTTCGCCAGGGGCAACACGCGTCCCCTCAGGAAACAACATAATAGACAAACCAGACTGTATAAGCTTTTTGCCTTGTTGGATAACTTTCTTATAAGCACTAATCCCAGCACTTCTATCAATAAAAATGGTGTGCATTTTACCCAAGCCCCAGCCAAAAATTGGAATTTTTTTCAGCTGTGCTTTAGCAACAAACACCGGCGTATCAAAAAAAACATTATACGCTATGGTTTCCCAAGAGGATTGATGCTTGCTTAGATAAATAACCGCCTTACTTGGATCAAGTGTTGTTTCAAACTCACACTTATACTTGATACCGCACACATAACGCAAAACCCATAAAAGTACCGCACTCCACACGTATACTATTTTTTTTACAGCGCCATAATTCCAGAAAGAAAACAGCAAGATAGCACCACAAAACACCGTAATAGCAACAAAAGCAAGGTAGTAGATAGGCGTTGCTATAAGGGCCCTTAGATTTCGCATTAAAGACATAATTGATCCTTCACTAGTTCTAATAAATTGTTATAGGCCAGAACGCCTTCGAGTGATGCTTGATGCTTGGCAAGCGTGTGCTGACCATGCCCTGTTTTCACTAAGGCAAAATCGCACTTTGCAGCCTGCGCTGCCTTATAGTCTCTTATATCATCGCCAACAAAAAGCGCCCTATCAAGTGCAATGTTAAAATGCGCAGATGCTTCAAGAAGCATTCCAGGCTTAGGCTTGCGGCGCAAAGATTTTTGATCATCTGGATGGTCAAGGCAATAGTTCAGGAAATCAATGTGTGCACCCTCGCGAGCTAATTGTTCTTGCATACTGGAAAAAAT
>CACEWE010000035.1 GCA_902563055.1 uncultured Gammaproteobacteria bacterium
GTTTTATCTTTACGAACGATGTGATCAATCCATGCTTGTAACGTTGAGGGAATCATAAAACTATTCATAGGACAAGCAATTACCACTTCATCTGCAGATTCTAATTTAGCGATAAAGTCATCTGATCGATTTGTTACTGAATCACCATCATCAGGCACCAGGTCAGGCACTGGGTTTAAAAATGTATCAATGGAAGCAGGATCAATATGCTCTATTGTTGAAATATCTTCTTCAAGAATCTCAACAGATCGACAGTGCTCCCGCCGTCGTTGCAGAAAAAAATCCACCAGTTGATTTGATTCAGACCGATCATCATTTGCACTTGCCTTTATGACTAATATCTTCATGTAAATTACTCCTTGGTTATTGTATTGTATTTTAGCAAAATACACGACAGTTATACTTAATATTTTATTCACTTGCAAGCATAGCACAATATTTTACTGAGAATTTAACCCATCCTATTAATATCTGTTAATTAGAGAAAAAGCACATTCCCCAGGTAATAAAAAGTTAGGTTATTTGTACCTCCTAACAGTACGCCATATCAAACAAAAAAAGACCTCTAAAGAGGCCTTTTTTGTCTTATCGCTCAAGATATAAGAATCATAGACTTATACCACATTTGGACGCAGACTAGATCCTTCCAAGCTCTTCATCAAGCTGTTGTGGATTTGCTTGCTGAGCATTATGAGACATCATTGCCCGCTTTTCTTTAGATGCAAGTAAAGGTGCTCTTTGATCAATTGGTGCTTGCTGAGCATTATGAAACATCATTGACTCCTTAAATTTTGTTACTTCATTGAATGAAGAAACATAACCATATAGGTATGATATAGAATTAAGAACCGGCATAAACTTGTTATCTACGCCAACTAATGATGATAGTATTATAATACGTCCACCTTCATCTAACGCAGCAGCAAGAATGGCACCTGGAAATAAAAATAGCTGACCACAACTTAATGCTTGCTGCGGTGCGTTATCTGGTGGATTCGTGCCATCACGGACATACTTGAAACGACCTCTGCCAAATGCAGCATAACCGCCAAGCATTGTTCCTACCATCAATGCCACAGGAGAAAACTGACCATCTATGAGCAAAGTATCCGGATCAGCGTTATCTGGTTTAAAAAAATCATCATAACTAAGCGCTAAAGTTACAGCATACTCAAAAAAGGCTATAAAATAACTAGGAATGGCAATTTCACGCTGATATTTTTTTAGGCAGTCATTGAATACCCCAAAGATATTAAAAATGTTGTTAAAGTTCATTGTATTATCCTCCAAATTTTCATTATTTGAACTCTGATACGTATCCAAAATGATACGTATTTAAATTTTGTATTATTGTTTTGAAAATTTAAGGTGCTTAGATCATCACTTTGTTGATAAGATACTGCTGCAAACCACATCATATGGATAGTTTTGTAGCGTATCACCGATCATGCATAAAAATGCATACTTATAGCAATGACATAAACACCAAGGGACTTGGAGGCATAAGTGTACTAAAAGTATCGTTTTGATAGACCCTAATATGGTCGTATTTTAAGATACAATTAGTTTGGATTTTTGAATGAGTGGTAAAGATATTTTTTAGCATAGGATGCTCCTTCAAGGTCTGTTGAAAGTAGCACGCAGTAAAAATAAACATTGAAAGATTGGGGTACGGCTACTTAAATTTAAGATACACTTAAATAGCTACTGGGAGGCATCAGGGCGTGGGTAAAACTAAGAACACGTTGTTGCATGATTATACTCCAAAAAAATCCAGGCCATTATACTCTTTGAAAATGGCCTGTCAAGCATCTTTTGATAAAAAGTTACAACAAACTGGCTTCTTGAGATAAATCAAGCAAAGATCGCATCGCCGTTAAGAAATGAACCATATCTGGCTTATGCTTTAATTCCCCAAGCAATAACAGCCATCTATCTACTAAGAACTCAAATTTATCCAACCAACGCTCAATGGCGTCTTGTGGCGATATATCTTTAGCATTTAAGGCATAATGAATTACACTGACCGTCAAGGAGCTCTGATGCATTTCTAAATCATCTCGTAATCCAGAAAGTGCTAACAGCTCCCAATAGCCTTTATCTTTAAGATGCTTTAAACAGTCTCTAAAGTCTGCCAACTGCAAAGATTCATTTAAGGCATAATACACCTTAGCAACCTGAGCAATCTCTAAATCATGATTGCGAACCACTTCTATCATATCTAAGGCTGGAGACATAAAGTGAAAGTCTACGATCTTATTAACTAGCTTTTTAGGCACGCCATGACGCAGATAATAATGCTGCTGAATCTTCTCATGACTCATATCTTGCTCAGTGAGACTATTTGGAATAACTTGACGCAGCTCTGCAACATAAGGCTTAAGCATTGCAATACATTCTTCAACACTATTAACACCACGAAAATGACGCAGCACCCAACGACACAAGCGACGCATTAAGCGCGCCACTTCAAACATCAGCTTATGCGACACCGAAGCAGAAATGGTTTGATCTAGCGCTTCTATATCATTCCAAAGCTGATCAATATCAAAGACCTCGTTAATAATGACAAATGCCCTGGCAATCATATCACATGAAGCACCGGTCTCATCATATAAACGATGGACAAATACCAAGCCCATACGATGCACCATTTCATTAGTAAGCTGAGTAATGATAATTTCCTTAGCCAAATGGTGCTGTTGCATCTGTTGAAAATACTCATCAGACAAGCATTTTGGGAAACCTGCTTTGAGGTATTTAGCAAAATACACTTCCTCAGATAGGTTTGAATCAAGTAAGTAAGATTTCACTGCAAGCTTGGTACTGGCCATTAAAATAGCATACTCAGATGCTGTTAAGGATTGTCCTTGCAAGGCTCGATTATGAAGCTCTTTATCCGATGGAATATCTTCTGCTTCACGATCTAAATAACCCTGCCTGACCAGCTCATGAATTAATCGCTTATAGATGTCCATAGAGCCGGCATCGGCTAAAATAATATTACTTAAGGTCTGAGTTTGCTTATAGTTGTTGTGCAACACTAATGTCGCCACTTCATCTTGCATTTTATCCAATAAAGTATTGCGCTGCTCTAAACTTAACAGGCCTTCATTTTGCACTTTATTTAACAAAATTTTAATATTTACCTCATGATCTGAGCAATCTACCCCAGCTGCGTTATCAATGGCATCGGTATAGATAGCACCACCAGCAAGCGCATACTCAATACGCGCTTTTTGGGTTAAACCCAAATTGCCGCCTTCAGCTATAACCCTAGCACGAACCTGTGTTGCATTAACGCGTACATTATCATTGCCTCTATCACCCACATCATGGTTAGACTCAGACTCTGACTTGATATAGGTTCCAATACCACCATTAAAAATCAAATCTGCCTGAGATTGTAAAATGAGACGAATAAGATCATCTGGCTCAATATCCTTCTTCGAATAGCCAAGCATTTCCCTGGCCTCTGCAGAAAGACGAATTTTTTTAGCACTACGCTCAAACACCCCGCCCCCTTTGGATAAAAGATCAGGGTTATAATCAGTCCATTTAGAACCTGGCAATTGGAACAAACGCTTGCGCTCAAAATAACTACTTTTAGGATCAGGCTCTGGATCAATAAAAATATGCATATGGTTAAAGGCAGCAATCAGCTTGATTTGCTTGGATAGCAACATGCCATTACCAAAAACATCACCAGACATATCCCCAATACCCACAACAGTAAAGGGATCACTGGCCACATCATGGCCAAATTCTCTAAAATGACGCTTGACCGATTCCCAAGCACCGCGGGCAGTAATACCCATG
The DNA here is from genome assembly GCA_902563055.1 of uncultured Gammaproteobacteria bacterium. Classification (GTDB taxonomy): domain Bacteria; phylum Pseudomonadota; class Gammaproteobacteria; order Francisellales; family CACEW01; genus CACEW01. Next base: position 3,820 of record CACEWE010000035.1, read on the forward strand.
ACTTTGTGGTCATAACCATTAGCACCACCAGATGCAAAGGCATCACCTAACCAAAAGCCATAAGACTCGGCTATTTCGTTCGCATAATCAGAAAATGTAGCTGTACCCTTATCTGCCGCAACCACAAAATATGGATCAGGATCATCATAACACACCACACCCCGAGGATGCTTGACTTTAGCATCAATGATATTGTCGGTAATGTCTAATAAACCACAAATAAAAGTTCTATAGCCACGCAGTGACTGCTCCTTCATATTTGCCCCTTCACAAAAATCAGGGTTTAAGTAAAATACCCCCTTTGCTCCGGTTGGAATAATAGCAGCGTTTTTCATATTCTGTGTTTTTACAAGGCCACGTACTTCACGGCGATAATCTAAACGATCAGACCAGCGAATACCGCCCCTAGCAACAGCACTTGAGCGCATATGCACACCCTGAACATGAGACGCGTATACAAAAATTTCTTTTGATATACCTTTTTCTTCAAGCATACTCATTTGCGCCATATCAAATTTGAATGAAATATAGTCTTTAGGGTTTTTATTTTTATCAAGCTGATAGTAATTGCTACGAATTGTTGCACGAATCATCTGCACAAAATGCCGTAAAATACGATCTTGATCCAATTGCGTAACATGGGAAATAGCATTTATCAGACCATCATAAAGCCCTTGTAATTCATCTGATTGATGATCGCTTTGTCGCTTTGGATTAAACTTCGCATCAAAATACTCAACCATCTTCGCAGTAATTTCTGGATACGCAATAAAGGTATTAGCGATATAACGCTGAGAGTATAAAGTGGAAATTTGATTGTAGTACTTCACATACGCACGCACGAGCATAATTTGGCGCCAATGAAGACCAACTGAAATAACCAAATGGTTTAAGCTATCGTTAATACAGGTATTAGACCAAATGCGATTGAACAAGGACCTGAATTGATCAGTATAGGATTCTAAATCCTGACATTTTCCTTGCAAAGACAAACCAAAATCACTAATCCAAACACGCTCTTTGGCAATATCAATACAATAAGGATGTTCATCAATAACCTTAAGCCCCATATTTTCTAGAATAGGCAATACCGAACTTAGCGGCAATACATTTTCATAATGAAAAAGCTTCATATGCAGCGACTCTTTGGGCTCCTCCATAACGCGATAAAAGCTAATCGCCAATCCTTTATCATGCAATACTTTTTCTATGTAGCCCACATCCATTACCGCAACTTGTGCAAGAAAATTATCCCTATAACTGATAGGGAAAGCATTTTTGTAATCGCGGTAGATTTTAGCTGCTTTTTGAGGATAGACCTCATAAACATTGGCTTTAAAATCATCCTTCCAAATACATGATGCAGCAATAAGCTGCGCTTCGATGACTTTAAGATCATAAATAACACGTCGCTTTTTGGTGTCAATTTGAATAATAAAGTCCACTCGACACATGCCCGTCTTTAAGAAGCTGGTTGTATAGGTTATGCTAGAACCGTAAAAAGACTTTAATAGAATATTTTCAACCTTACGATGATAGTTTGAATCATAGCGATCTCGTGGGATAAACACCATACAGCTGTAGTAACGTCCGAAGGTATCCTCTCGAACAAACAAACGAATTTGCTTGCGGCCATGATTACGCAAAATACCCATCGCTGTTGCACAAAGCTCTTGCTCGGATATTTGAAACAGTTCATCTCTTGGAAAGTTCAGTAGAATATCTAATAAAATTTTACCATCATGAGAATTAAGATTTAAGCCAGAATGGGCAATCACCAAATCAACCTTGCGGCGCAAAAATGGAATTTGTCGTGGCGAAGTATGATAGGCAATAGAGGCATAAAGACCAATAAAACGCAGCTCACCAACCACTTTGCCATTTTGATTAAAAAGTTTAACCCCAATAGAATCAAGGTGCGCGTGACGATGAATATTAGAGCGCTTACCCGATTTAGAAATTAACAAAGGCTGCTCATTGGATAAAATAATTTTGCGTGCTTGGTATAAATCTTCAAAATAAACACAGCGCTGATACTCTGCTTGAGTTAAAAGACCAACGGCGGTTTCTGGACATACTTTAAAACGCTTGCGCGATCCAACCGTCTCTAGAGAATATTGGGCATAACCCAAAAATAAGAAATGATCATGGAGCCACTCTAAAAAGTCTAAGGATTCGACCAATACATCTTGTTGCATATGCACTTTGTTTTGCGCCAAAACAGATATCGCATCTTGAAGTTTGTTTTTCATTGGCTCATAGTTGCTTACAATCAGATTCACATCCTCAAGAATTTTTTTAATGGCTTTTTTTAATTCTTGGGTTGAAGAGGCATCTGCATTAACCGGATGTTCAACTTCTATGTGGATCGGTGCTTCGTAAATAGCATCTTCAGGCACTTTATCCGGTGAGTAAACTGCTTGTATTGCGCCATTTTTGTCGCGCATTAATGGCAAGCCACCATAATGACAAATAAATTTGGCATTATAGCCTTGGCGATTAAGTAAAATAAGTAGAGAGTCCACCAAAAACGGCATGTCATCTTGAACAATTTGGATAACAGTGGCATTGCTGCTCCAACCATGCTTAGATTTAGTCGGCTTAAAAAGGCGTAATTTTAGCTCGCCTGCTTCGCGCTGTTGCATAAACTGCCAATGAGAATCTAGGGTATTAAAAAGGACTTGCGAAGAACGCTGCAGGATTTCTTCTTCTGCAACACTCATTAACATTTTTCGAGCATAGTTTTCAAAAGAAGCAAAAGCCGCCTCAGGAAGCTGCCCCTTTGCAAGGTTTAGCATAGCCTCAATAGCGCTTTGATCATCGATTAATATTTCACTCATCTTAAAAATCCTCGTATCCTAACCGTTTACAAATGATAACTAAAAACCGCACAAAAGCAAGGTTATTTCACTGAAAAAATGAACTTAAATACACCCCTAGCTACAAGCAATGCCCCAAGATGAAATCGTCAGGCTTAAGCCAGGAGCAGAATCGATACTAAGATATTGTTTATGGCCACTTCCTGCAAGTTTTACAGAAGCAGTGCAAGCTTTCAGGTTCATGCGATCAAGAGATTTATAATCGCCATCTGAAACACTCAAAAAAAGATGGTAACTTGTAGAGCTAACAGCATTTTGACTACAGCTACTAAATCTATTTTCACTATGATTACTATAAATCTGACAATAGGGTGGCGATGGAATAGTAGAGGAGCCAAAAGAAACATAAATAGCTTGATTTAAGTGATTGGTAATATCTATAGACGCACCACTAAGGCTTGTACCAGAAAAACTACCATGATCACTAGCACTGTTACCATTGCCACTAATGCTTGTAATACTAAGCCAAGGAGTATGGGGCATTGCGCCTAAGTTTAGGGTCGCTCCTTGTTGCACAGCAGCATCAGAGCCATAGGCTAATGCGCCTGATGAACAAACTAGAAGTGCAAGCATACACAAAGCTTTTATCTGTTGAATCATATTAGAATTCCTTTATTTTCTATATTATGCTTTATGCCATAGCATACTAGTGATTAAATCTTCTTGAACATCGCGTATTTTTTTATCAAGTGCATCTTGGGCTAATAAGCCTGATTTAGCATCGGCATACTCCACCACAGATGCGCCCTGAGCCACAGCATAACAAAGTGCTTGTTTAATGTCCATACCACTGCTTATACCTGCAGCAAGCGTTGAACTAAAGGCATCGCCGGCTCCTAAGGTATTAACAACCTTAGTTTTGATACCCGCGTGATAGATAATCTGTTCATCATTAGCCACATACGCCCCTTCTGCGCCATCAGTAACCGCAATCACCTTGGGTCCCATCGTTAACAACAAAGCGAAAAATTTACGCAAGCTAAAGGAAACATTTTTAAAATCACTGCTACTATCTAGAAGTTTATTTTTACCTACCCCAGGAACACTTTCATGCACCGCTTGGGCAATTGCATCATCTTCTTTCACCAAGGTTGCCATGAGCAGCTGCGCTTCTTGTACATTCATTACCAAAATATCAATACCAAAAAGTGCATCTTTCAAAAACCCGCTGCCTTGTTTTAATTGTGAAACTCCTGGATTAACTGCCACTTTCACTCCGGCATCCTTGGCATGCTTAATCATATCAGGCAATGCTTGTGCAGCCTGATTAGAAAGCGAGGAGACATAGAGTAAGTCTTGCTCTTTTAGGACGTCCCAAGGAAAATCTTTCGCAGACAAGGTAGTATTGGCACCACGATAGGCAAATAAGGTTCGATCCCCACTTAAAGAAGGCACTACAAAGGACGTTCCGGTACCACGATGAAGACTTTTCACCACATACTGGGTATCAATCCCCTGTGCTTTTAGTTCAGATAAGAGCTGTTGAGCGGCAAGATCTTCGCCTACTTTTGCAAACAAGGCTGACTTGTGTCCTAAAGCAGAAAAAGATGCTGCGGCATTACTCGCCCCGCCACCTGAAAAACTTTGTTGATCAGAAACTTCTATCTTATGGCCCTCTTCCAGCAGCAAATAGGCTACTTCACCTTCTGGCTTTTGATGCACCATGGTTTGCATTTCTTCATAAGAAATAATCGTATCTAAAACAATACCACCAACTACTAATACTTTTAATGCCATTACCATATCCTTTTTTAATATATCGGGTATTATAGTCGAGCTTGTGCTAATTGAGAACTTTAATTTTTAGCCAATACTATTTCAAAGCGCATATCTCACCTGCGCCCTGATTATTAAGCGCCTGAGCAAAAAGAGCTCTTGCGACGTAGCAACAGCGCTCGTTTATAAATTTATAGTAAAGATCTCTATTACAAATGACCGTACTTTTTATGCTTAAATCGAATTGATATTGTAAATTTGAGATCAAAAGATCGCTTACCCTTTTTAGATTAACTCGTGTTTTTGGAAAAGGTAAAATACTACAAATCGTTAGCACTGATGCCTCTTCATTCAATTGATAACAAACACAATAATCAAGAATTTGGTACTTCATACAATGCATTTATCAATCCTGAGCATACAAATCAAAATTGAGCAACTCCATGGAATATCCATCAACCGCCACTTCACAAGTTTTTTTTAACCACGTATTATTCAATGTCTTCAAAGTCATAAAATATTTTATTCCCATCACCAAGCAACACTGCTGAAACGACTACTATACACTGCCAGAAACATAAAGCACATACCATAACGGAAGACAAGGCATTATAATCGCAACACCTTGAGCAGAAACATACCATACCTTGTCGATGCAATTTTAGCAGTGATTTTGTAATTATATACCAGAATCTTACATAGTAAGCTGTCTTTTGGGTCGCCGAGGATTTCCATCTTGACCTTCAAAAACAGTCGCTTTAACATCACGCTTAACCGGTAATTTTTTCAAAGTATTTTGACCACCTACTGTTTTTCTATAAGCTTGAAAGTGCTTAGAAAATATACACAAGTTTATTCCATAATCTCTCCACCTCGGATGGTCTTTCGTAGAAAGTCCTAAAAATGCAGCCACTTTAAACTCTGCAAATTCACCTCCATCATAAATATAGTGCTCTCCTTTCTTCAAGGTGCTTATATATTCTACAAGATCATTTCCTAGATGCTGGCATGTATAGGTTTTTATAAAAGGAGAAAAACCAGCATGTTTGTAACTTCCAGTCTGACACTCTCTGATAAAGTTTGTAGATAAATAAGCAATATCACTAAATGTGCATTTCTTATCTGGATTTAACAGATTTTCAAAATGATTATACATCTTTCTATCATCTTCTTTTGCTGCGCTCAAATCTTTACCAATTCTTTCTAATACATCCCATATTTTTTTTAATATATACCTACTGTAATCATTCTTATGATCTTTGTATATTTGATAGGCTTCTTCGATAGCTATTTTGCTTTGAGGGTCCTTATCACTAGCTTCCTGTAAAAACGATGGGTGCTCATAGATCTTCTTCGTGAAACTATCGGTATTATCACAAGCAGCTAATGGAATTAGACAAGCAATGGTTCTTACCTTCCGGTATATCACCCACTCCTTCACTTCTGGTGTACCATGGTCATAAAAGTATCTTAAATTCTCATCTTGACTCTTCATCCCGTAATGCCTCATATAATGGTTTAGCAAAATAGGACTCTGCAAGCAAAGTTCTTTGAGTGCTATCATGTCTTTAAAATTCGGGTGTGTTTCAATTAATTTTCTATTATCTTCAAATGCAAGAAACCAATAAAGTGGTGACAAGCCTTTATAATCACAGGGCTGAGCAGTTTGAAGAACCCCATCTACCGTAACATAGGAAAAGAGTGCAGGGTGTTTTTGAAATATTTCAACCCCCTCTCTAAATATCGACATGAAGTACAATACAGATAAGCCTTGACTATTAGCTGCGTTAAAGCCTTCTTTTGAAATCAAATCAATAAGGCCAGGAAATAATGTAAAGCATTTTGAGTAATAGTAAAAAACTAAACTTAAAAGTGGACTATCAAATTTAAAAGGAAATGTATTAAATAGCTTTAATGCTCTTGCTTTATATTTCTCTTGTGCAAGACTAATGAGGATGTCGGGACGCTTTGCAAATATAGCCAACCATTGATCTTCCAAAAACACAGTAGCCAATAATTTGCACAGATTATCATCTTCACAATCAGGTAAAAACATTTCTGGTGTAAGCTGTTTAATAAAATAATCTTGACTAAATTGCATTATTCCTGAATCCTGACAAGCTAAATGAAAAATATCTTTGGGAGCTAACAATGAAACAAAGTATGGAATTTTCTTAAGAAACTCACACCCCTCTTCATGTAGTAAGAGGTTGCTGAGTGGATACCTACCCTTTTCTGCTGGAACAGGACGTTTTAAGGCTTTTTTTGAAATATGCTTAGGGAGACAAGGATAGTTATTTAAAAACTCTATTCCACCAACTGTGTCCGGATGCGTTAATTGATAAAGCGCAGACTTTCCAAAATCTGGCCCATCGGCAGTAACAGGCGCGCACAAGCCTATCTCTGTGATAGATTCGATAGCACTCATAGACAAAGTTTTTAGCGTATCAAGATGATCTCTTGCTAATATAAACAGGACAGGATAGCCTTCATAATCAGCACTACAATCAGCACTACTCATCATTCCATTCAAGTTTTCACGACCACCACCAGGCATATTTATCATCACAATAAAAAATCCTCATATTAAAAATTAAATTATAACAAAAAATAAATAAAAACCAAAAAATCATTATATGATAAATGTATTTTTTCACAAAAAACAAGAGACCTGTCACGCGACTCTTAACGAATCAATCCTGACCATACAAAGCTTGCTTAATACAATAACGCTTTATAAAACCAAGTTTATTGGCAGATTTCAAACCAAAACTACGCAGCAATACTGATGGAGCATGATCGTTACTAAAAAGCTTTTTAAAGGTATTCATTGCCATAAGCGTGGTTTGATTATGCTTATATCGCTGTTGCTGATAGCCACGCAACACATGATCGGTATAAAAGGGACGTTTTTTAGCCTTGGCTTTTTGTAATTGCAAGGCCAAGGCCGCCACATCTGCTAAACCAAGATTCATACCTTGCCCCGCCAATGGATGAATTTGATGCCCTGCATCAGCCAACAATACCACCTGATCTTTAAAGTAGCACTTTGCATGATGATAATGCAAAGGAAAAACCCCACGACTATGCTTTTCGCCCACCAGCTTACATGCACCAAGCTGCGCACTAAAGGCCTGACTTAAAGCCTGATTAAAATCATCATTTGAAAGTTCAAGATGGCGCTGCGCCTGCTCAGGCTCCATCGTCCAAACTATAGAACTATAATGGGGATCGTGCTGAGGTAAAAAAGCCAAAGGCCCCTCAGGCAAAAAAACTTGACTGGCACACTGCGCATGTGGCTTTTGATGTTCAACTAGCGCCACTAATGCACTTTGCTCATATGAACCCGAAACGCTTGTAAAATTTAATTCCTGACGCAACCATGAACGTGCCCCATCTGCTGCAACCACCAAAGGCGCTTCAATTTGTACTCCATCTTGCGTAGTAAGCTGCCAGCATTCGCCCACTTTGGTAATACTATCAAGCTTGGAACCAAAAACACCGTAACAAGGATGCTCGATGGATTTTGCCGTAATATGTTGCCACAATGCTGCACAAAGCACCCTATTTTCAATAATATAGCCAAGATAAGACTCTGCAACTTCACTGGCATCCATAGTAATGTCTGCACCACTAATATGATCCCACACATGCATAGAACGATAACGCCCATGATGATAGTCCATAATACTATCCCAAACGCCAAGCTTTTCAAATAAAGCCTTTGAGGATAAGTTCAATGCACTTTGACGCAGCGCAGGCTTGTCCTTTGGCCAAGTTGTTTGCGGCTCAATAGGATCTATCAAGGCTACCTGAAAATCTTCTTGCAGCGCTAAGCATAAAGCTAAACCACTTACTCCAGCACCAACAATGGCGATATCTTTTTTGATTACACTCATCTTGCCCCCCTGGTCTTTTGACGCTGAAAATCAAGCTGTTCCTGTATAGAAATACCCAGCGCAAGGCTTGGGAGTTTTTGCTGATAGCCCATCATCATTTTAGCAAAGCGCTTGGCAACAGGCGCTTGACGCAAAGCTAAAAAACCGCCTTCTTTTAAGGCATTAAAAGGCCACGGTTTTGCAGCAAATATTTTAATAAAGGAATCAGTAAGCACTTGAATTTTCTTTTGCTGCGGAAAGGCTCTTTTATCATAATCACAAAGCACCGCCCAACTTCCAATATCTAGATCTCTAACTTTAGCATCAATCAATACCTCAACCATGCTGGCAATATCGGCTATGGTTAAATTTAAGCCCTGCCCCCCAACCGGATGTATGCTGTGGGATGCATGACCAAAAAGCACGATCCGATGGGCCATGCGCGTTTTCACCATAGAAAGATGCAAGTCAAAACATTTTCTAGTGTGCACCCTTGCCACATTAAATGGCAGGGTAAACGTTTGATTTAAGGATGCTAAAAATGCCGCATCATCATATTGCATAATCTTTTTGGCATCATCATGGGTGCGGGTAAAAATAGCATTGACCGTTCGTGGCCCTGTTGGCAATAATGCTAAAGGACCATCTTTGGTGAAATGCTCATACGCTGTAGCATCATGGTAATCGTATAATTCTAAATCTGCCACAATGGCACTTTGTCTGTAATCATGTTCTAGCGTGGCAATTTTACAATGTTTGCGAACGCTAGAATTAATACCATCTGCTCCAATGAGTAAACTAGATGACAAGACGAGATTGTTTGCACCCTGGACATAAACCTTAACACAGCTATCTTGTTGTTCAAGTTTTTCAACGCGGCTTTCGCTAATGACATCCACTCCATATTGCTCAAACGCAGCAGCTAAAACATGCATGAGCTTTGACAAAAAAACCACATAGGCCAAGGATGGCATATTATGGCTATCTGCTTGAATATGATGAGAAGCAATCCCAGAATCTTTGGTCACTGAAACTTTTTGTACCCTTTGTACATGCTCATTGAGAAGATCTGCAAGTTTTAAGCTTTGTAAAACCTGCCAACTAATTGGAGACAGCGCAATCGCACGCTTGTCCCCTGGTCTATTTTGAAACGGCCAGCTTTGTGATTCAACAATAGCAACTTGATAGCCAATTTGCGCCAAAGCAACTGCTAAAATGGACCCCGCCGCACCGGCGCCAACCATAACAACATCGTATTGTGCGCCCGATTGCATTAGTGAACCATTTTACGATTAATTTTGAGCGTTTTACCCTGATGCTCAGTATGAAGCATCATCACGCAGACCCTGGCATATTCTACCAATTGCACAAAGGCCTTTTCATCATCTTGATTACCCGTTTCTTCTTGTTGTGGCGATAAACAGGCAATATTAGTCATATCAGCCAAAGCCTCAACCAATTCTTGATTTTCTTGCGTTTGTAAATCTACACCAATTAAGTTTACTGCGGTAATATATGCACTGGCCCACTGCGCCAACGCTTCAATTCTAAGAGCAATATCCGCCTCATCTGATGGCAATAAAAGTTCAATATTATAAACATCTTCGCGTAACTCTTCACTCACATGAGAAAATAAACTTCCCAATACTTTTTTTGCCCGGCCCATCACCGTCGCCGTTATTCTAGAATCGTGACTGATAATGGAATTAAGCCAAGCCTGCTCGTTCAAACCCACACCAACACTAAGCATCGCCACTAAAAAAGCGTGAATCTCTGCAGGAGACTGCTGACAAGATAAAGAGGCTAAAGATTTTGCAACGCGATCATAGGGCGCCATCTGAGTCATAAGATATCCTTCTGTTTTAAAACCCAACCATTCTAACAAAGCATACGCTTATTGGCTAGAGTAAATTCGATCTTATAAACCAGTGTACAACAGGCTATTTTTTTGCTTATACTATTTGTGCTATCTGTGGTGTTTGTTGATATGCTTAACTTGAGCCGATAAACAAGTTAAACGGAGGTTGCGATAGCTTGGCGGTGTGCATGCTTAATATTTTAAGAAGCCTAATGCTAAGTTGACTCTCTCCACATGGTCCCAAGGTTCAAGGACCGGCGTGATGACGGCATTTACGGATAGCATTTTTTTTATTTGTGAGAAAGCTACTATGTCCTCATCCGCCAATCAACTGCTGCGCCAACAAATGCGTGCCACAAGAAATAGACTACCCCAACAAATACAAGACCAGTGCGGTAAAAGCTTAGTTACACACCTCATTAAGCAAGATTTTTTTCATGCTGCAAAACATATTGGCGCCTATTGTGCCTTTGATGGTGAAATCCCACTGCACACTCTCTTATTTAGTGAGGCAATGACAGATAAAACCTTGCTCCTTCCCAAAATTCTCTCTGAATCTGAGAAATCGATGACCTTTTACCCAACAACATCCGATGAAGAGCTTGAAACAAATAATTGGGGAATAAAAGAACCACAAGACCAACAAGATGCCCAAACATCGCTGGATCTTATTTTGGTTCCACTAGTGGCCTATGGGCCAAATGGCACACGCCTTGGAATGGGGGCTGGTTTTTACGACAGAGCCCTAAAAGCCATGCTTAAAAAACAAAAAAACCCTCCTGTTTTGGTTGGCTGTGTATATAGTTTTCAGCACAGCTTAAGCATTAAAACATTTGAACACGACATCCAAATGGATTATATTGCAAGCGAAGCAGGCATAAGCCGCGCTGCAAAAGACTAAGCATTAAGGATTTACATGTTATCAAGTGTTTTTATTGGTTTACTATTGCTCGCAGCCCTTTACGGCTTATGGCAAAACAGCATGCGCGCAAGAGAACTTGCCATTAATACTGCAAAAGAGACGTGTTTAGAACAAAACTTAAGCCTTTTAGATCAAACTGTTGCCCTGGAAAAGCTTCGTATCAAACGCGGACGTCATGGTTTTTACATTCAACGCATTTATGCTTTTGAATACAACAAAGATGACAACCAACGCCATCGTGCGTTTATTACCATCGCGAAAAACCAAGTTCAAGACTGCCAAATCAGCCCCTTCCCAAGCCCTAGCCTCAATACTCCAAGAGCCCCCTCACAAGCCGCGAATGATCAGCGCAAGATTGTTGAGATTAAGGACTTTAAGAAGGGCTCTAAAGAAAAAAAACCTAGGGGATAGCTGCGCTACATGGCCCCTCTACTCTATTCACACATTCTTTAAGCTCCAATAATTTCTTATGGGACTCTCCAGCCCCCCAAAATAAAGTTTTAAATAAATGACCTTTTGTGTCTATAAAATTTTTGGCCACCTCAAACTCATTTCCGTTTTCATAAGCCTCTTCTATCTCATAACTTAATACCATCAATGCGGCTTTTCTAGCTTGTAATTTTTTGCCTCGAAAAAATCTCCTTATCCGCTGTTTCCAACCATTTCCCTCAAGTGCCTTTTTATTTCTATTATAAAGATTATTAACCTTTGGGTTAACATAAAACTTAGAAAGAGCGTTTTTGAATGATATAGCTTCTTTGGGCAAATATTTCTCACCTGCAAGATCAGCAGACGGCGTAGCCTCTTTGGGCATTAAGCCTGTTGCATCAGGATTTTCCTCACCGGCATCTTCAAATAGGTTTTTTCCTATCATACTATCATCACTAGCCTTCCTTGCTCTACCTATGGGTCCAGGAGTAATTCCATTCCCATCTAAAGCAACCATTGGAGTAGTAGGAGTTCCTTTGTTATAATCTTCAGCAGCTTTACCTCTAGGGTCCCTTAAAATAGCACTATCTAGTCCTTTCATTAATAATTTTGTATTTTTCAATGTCGTATATTCACAACGACTAGCCAAATCATTATCCAAAATATCTACAAAATGAACGGCACCTTTGGCAATAAGCATATTCAAAACATCATAAAGAATTTGTTTCTTTTTCTCATCTTTTTCCTGAAGATATGCAAATAGCGCAACATCTGCAACTGTAACGTAGCAAGGCTTCATAACTTTAGTGCCATCTTCGGAAATAGGCATATTAACAATACGAGGAAAATTGAAATCTGATGCTGTTTTCAC